>CAYUAQ010000081.1:0-20818 GCA_964442705.1 uncultured Desulfobacteraceae bacterium | reverse complement strand
CCCCTGGACGAAGACTGGAAGCTGCCGGAGAACTGGAAAGAGATCATCTTCGAGGGCTTCCGGGAGCGCCTGGAGAAATTCAGGACCTTCAAGGTGTTCATGGACATCTGCGTACGCTGCGGCGCTTGCGCCGACAAGTGCCATTTTTTCATCGGTACCGGTGACCCCAAGAACATGCCGGTGCTGCGGGCCGAGCTGCTGCGCTCGGTGTACCGCAACGACTTCACCAAGGCCGGCAAGATCCTGGGTAAAATCGCCGGCGCCCGGCCCATGACCCTGGAGGTGCTCAAGGAGTGGTGGTACTACCTCTTCCAGTGCACCGAGTGCCGGCGCTGCTCGGTTTTCTGCCCTTACGGCATCGACACCGCCGAAATCACCATCATGGGCCGCGAGCTGCTGAACCTGCTGGGGCTCAACATCGACTGGATCGCCACACCGGTGGCCAACTGCTACCGCACGGGCAACCACCTGGGCATTCAGCCCCACGCCTTCGTGGACATGATCGATTTCTTCTGCGACGACATCGAGGAGATCACCGGCATCCGGCCCGAACCGCAGTTCAACAAGAAGGGCGCCGACATCCTCTTTATCACCCCCTCGGGGGACGTCTTCGCCGACCCCGGCACGTACACCTGCATGGGATATCTCATGCTGTTCCACTTCCTCAAGGAAAAATACGGCTTCGACATCACCTGGAGCACCTATGCGTCCGAGGGCGGCAACTTCGGCTTCTTCACCTCCCATGAAACCATGAAGCGCTTGAACTCCAAGATGTACATGGAGGCCAGGCGCCTGGGCGTCAAATGGATCCTGGGCGGTGAGTGCGGGCACATGTGGCGGGTCATCAACCAGTACATGGACACCATGAACGGCCCGGCCGATTTCCTGGAAGAGCCGGTGTCGCCCATCACCGGAACCCGCTTCGAAAACGCCCGCTCCACCAAGATGGTGCACATCACCGAATTTACCGCCGACCTGCTCAAGCACGGCAAGCTGGACCTGGACGTCAGCCGCAACGACGGCCTGAAGGTCACCTTCCACGACTCCTGCAACCCGGCGCGGGGCATGGGCATGTTCGAAGAGCCGCGTTACGTGATCAAGGGCGTGTGCAACCATTTCTACGAGATGCCGGCCAACACCATCCGCGAGCAGACCTTCTGCTGCGGCAGCGGTGCCGGTCTCAATGCCGGCGAGGACATGGAGCTGCGCATGGCCGGCGGACTGCCCCGGGCCAACGCCGTCAAGTACGTGCACGAAAAGCACGGCGTCAACATGCTGGCCTGCATCTGCGCCATCGACCGTGCCGTGCTGCCCAACTCCATGGCCTACTGGGTGCCGGAGGTGGATGTGACCGGGGTGCACGAGCTGGTGGGCAACGCCCTGATCCTGCCGGGAGAAACCGAACGTACCACGGACCTGCGCGGCGAAGATCTGCCAGGCATGGAGGAAGAAGCTGATGAATGATAAAAAGCTGATCATTGCCGGTCTCATCATTTTCATTGCCATCGCGCTGTTCCCGTTTCTGTACAACATGGGAAAGGCGTCGCCGGCGCCCGACCCGGTGCTCACCCCCGAGGCCAAGGCCGCCAAGCAGTGCGTGCGCGCCACGCCGTACATGCGATCCAGCCACATGCAGCTGCTGGACGAGTGGCGGCATAACGTGGTGCGGGGCGCCAGGCACGTTTACGTCAATCCGGACGGCAAAGAATACGAGATGAGCCTGACGCGCACCTGCCTGGAATGCCACTCCAACAAGGCCGAGTTCTGCGACCGGTGTCACGATTACGCTTCGGTAAGACCTTACTGCTGGGATTGCCATTTAGATACCCCCAAGGAGAAAAAGTAATGGAAGACAGCAGAAGACAAATTTTGAAACTGGCCGGGGTCGCCGCACTGGGGTTGACCGCCAAGCCGGTGCTGGATGCTTTCGCCGTGGAGCACGGCGACGCCGGACCGGCGTTCAAGGAAGGTTCCAAAGCGCTCAAAGCCAAGCAGTGGGCCATGGTCATCGACACGCGCAAGCTCAAGACCGCCGAAGACCTGGAGCCCATTATCGAAGCCTGCGACAAGACTCACAACATTCCGCATTTCCAGAACAAACACCACGAGATAAAGTGGATCTGGGAGGAGGAGTACGAAAACGCCTTTCCCACCAAGCACAACCCGTTTCTGGAGGAACGGCTGGCGCACCTGCCCTTTCTGGTGCTGTGCAACCACTGCGAAAATCCCCCCTGCTGCCGGGCATGCCCCACCAAGGCGACCTTCAAACGTCCCTCCGACGGCATCGTGCTCATGGATTTTCACCGCTGCATCGGCTGCCGGTTCTGCATGGCGGCCTGTCCCTTCGGATCGCGCAGTTTCAACTTCAGGGACCCGCGGCCGTTCATCCCCGAGATCACGCCCGAGTTCCCCACCCGCATGAAGGGGGTGGTGGAAAAATGCGAATTCTGCGCCGAACGCCTGGCGGTGGGCAAGATGCCCGCCTGCGTGGAGGCCTCCAACGGGGCGCTGGCCTTCGGCGACCTGTACGACCCGGAATCCGAGGTGCGCAAACTGCTCAAAACCAATTACACCATTCGGCGTAAACAGCAACTGGGCACAGAGCCGTGCGTTTACTACATCGTATGAGGTGGCTATGCTTGAATTAGTCTTTAAGGGAAGCAGAAATTTCTATGGCTGGGTGACAGCCCTGCTGGCCGTCATCGGGGTTGGATTCGGATTTTACCTGTACCAGCTGCAGTTCGGCCTGGGCATCACCGGCATGAGCAGGGACGTCTCGTGGGGCTTCTACATCGCCAACTTCACCTTCCTGGTAGGTGTCGCCGCCGGGGGCGTGATGGTGGTGCTGCCCTACTACCTGCACGATTACAAGGCTTTCGGTAAAATCACCATCCTGGGTGAATTCCTGGCCATCGCCTCCATCGTCATGTGCCTGCTCTTCATCATCGTCGATCTCGGGCAGCCCATGCGCATTTTCAACGTCTGGCTGTACCCCACTCCCAACTCGGTGCTCTTCTGGGACACCATCGTCCTCAACGGCTACCTGTTTCTGAACATCGTCATCGGCTGGAATGTCCTGGAGGCCGAGCGCAACGGGGTGCACTACCAGCCCTGGGTCAAGCCGCTGATCTACATCTCCATCCCCTTTGCGGTCAGTATCCACACCGTGACGGCCTACCTGTACTGCGGTTTGCCCGGCCGGGGGTTCTGGCTGACGGCCATTTTGGCCCCGCGCTTTCTGGCCTCGGCCTTTGCGGCCGGCCCGTCCCTGCTGATCCTGCTGTGCCTGATCATCCGGAAAACCACCAACTTCGATCCCGGCAGGGAGCAGATCCAGGCGCTGGCCAAGATCGTGGCCTACGCCATCTGCGTCAACGTCTTCTTCTTCCTGTGCGAGGTCTTCGTGGCTTACTACAGCAACATCCCGGAGCACATGATGCACCTGACCTACCTGTTTGCCGGGCTGCACGGCAAGTCCGCCTTGGTGCCCTGGATGTGGACCTCCATGGTGCTGATGGTCATCGGCATCATTTTGACGGTCAATCCCCTCACGCGGCGCAACGAAAACGTTCTGATCGTGGCCTGTATCGCCATTTTCATCGGCACCTGGATCGACAAGGGCATGGGCATGATCTCCGGCGGATTCGTTCCGTCGCCCCTGGAGCACGTCACCGAGTACATGCCCACCTTCCCCGAGCTCATGATCACCCTGGGGGTGTACGCCGCCGGGTTCCTGGTGCTGACCATCCTGTTCAAGATCGCGGTTTCGGTGAAGGAAGAAGTGGCCGCCTAGCCCACCACCGACAACGCAAGGTTAAAAAAAGGGGCCGCCATGCGCGCCCCTTTTTGATTTTATTGCCATGACTGTCCTGCCTGACATAAAGCCGCCCCCGGATCTGCCGGACCTACTGCGGCCGGGACTCGAGGACCGCCTGGCGGCCTTTGAAAACGCGGTTGCCGAAACGGAGGTCTCTGCGCAGGCCTTTTCCCGTGTTTCAGAAGCCCTGCCCCGCGTCTTTGCGTGCAGCCATTTCGTGGCCAAGACCTGCACCGGGCGACCCGGCCTGCTCCAGGAGCTCATCGACAGCGGCGACTTGGCCGCCCCCGCCTCGGGAAGCACTTACAGACAACGGCTGCTGGACGTCCTGGGTGATCCGGCGGAGGTTACCGAGGAAAGGGCCGCCGACGTGCTGCGGCGGTTCCGGCAACGCGAAATGGTGCGCATCGCCTGGCGGGACATCGCCGGACTGAGCAGCCTTACCGAGGTCATGCAGGAGCTGTCCGCCCTGGCGGAAACCTGTCTGCAGGCGGCCCTGGAAGTGCTCTACACCCGCTTGCTGGAAATCTTCGGTCAGCCGGTGTCGGACAGGGGCGACCCCCAGCAGTTGGTCATCATCGCCATGGGCAAGCTGGGGGCCCGGGAACTGAACTTCTCCTCGGACATCGATCTGATTTTCGCCTACCCCCGTCCCGGGCACACCCGGGGCACCGGCCGCCGCATCAGCAACGAGGAGTTTTTTTTACGCCTGTGCCGGCGGCTGGTGAGGCTCATCGGTGCCGCCGAGGCCGAGGGGCTGGTCTTCCGGGTGGACCTCAACCTGCGGCCATACGGCGAGAACGGCCCTCTGGTGATGAATTTCGACGCCATGGAAGACTACTACCTGCGCCAGGGCCGCGAGTGGGAGCGCTACGCCTGGATCAAGGCCCGCGTGGTGGCCGGTGATCACGAGGCCGGCGCACGGCTGCTGGAGGCCCTGCGGCCCTTCATCTACCGCCGTTATCTGGACTACGGCGCCTTCGAATCCCTGCGGGGCATGAAGACCCGCATCGCCCGGGAAGTCAAGCGCCGCCGGCTGGAGGACAACATCAAGCTGGGCCGCGGCGGGATTCGCGAAATCGAATTTTTCGGGCAGATGTTCCAGCTCATCCGCGGCGGCGTGACCCCGCGGCTGCAGCGCCGCAGCATCCTGGCGGTGCTGGAAGTGCTGGCCGACGAAAACATCATTCCCCGGCAGGTGGCCGATGAACTGGCTTCCGCCTACCGCTTCCTGCGCCGTACCGAGAACCGCCTGCAGGAATTCGAGGACCGCCAAACCCATCGCCTGCCCGGAGATCCCGTGCGGCGGGCACGGCTGGCCTATGGCCTGGGTTTTGACGGTTGGGACGCCTTTCATGGCCGGCTGAACAGCGTCATGCAGGACGTCCATCGACATTTCGACCAGCTGCTCGCCGGCGGCCGCAAAAGCGGCGGGCGGGCCGCCCAAGGCCGCGATCCCGCTTCCGCCTGGCTGGAAGAGATATGGCAGGGCGTGCTCTCCGGGGAGGGTGCCCGCCGGCGTCTGCAACAGCTGGGTTTTGATAATCCCGGCGAAATCATCACCCTACTGGATCACCTGCGGGACGACGCCGACACCCGAAACCTGAGCCTGGAAGCGCGGCGACGGCTGGACAAACTGATGCCTCTGCTGCTGGACAGCCTGCGCCCGGCCCCGGAGGCGGCGGTGGTGCTCGGCCGCATCGCGGACCTGCTGAAAACCATCTTGCGGCGCAGCAGCTATCTGGCGCTGCTGCTGGAAAACCAGTCGGCCCTGACACACCTGGTGCGGCTGGCCGGAGCCAGCCCCTGGATCATCACCCATCTCACCCGGCACCCGGTGCTGCTGGACGAACTGCTGGACCCGCGCACCCTGTACACACCGCCCCGCCGCGACGAGGTCGCGCAGGATCTGAAGTCCCGCCTGGCGCACATCGATCCGGCCGACCTGGAATACCAGATCGAGGCCATGAACGTCTTCAAGCAGGCCTGCGTGCTGCGGGTGGCGGCGGCCGACGTCACCGGCCACTTGCCGCTGATGCGGACCAGCGACCACCTCACCGACATCGCCGAAGTCATCGTCTGCGAGGTGATGGAGCTGGCCTGGCGGCACCTGGTGGAGCGCCATGGCCTGCCGGCCTGCAGCGCCGCCCTGGACGGCGCCGGCAGATGCTTTGCCGTGGTGGCCTACGGCAAGCTGGGGGGCATCGAGCTGGGCTACGGTTCGGACCTGGACCTGGTGTTTCTGCACGCCGGCGGTCGCAGGCAGACCACCGGCGGGCGGCAGCCCGTGGACGAGGCCCAGTTCTTCGCCCGCCTGGGGCAGCGGGTGGTGCACATCCTGACAGCCCACACGGCTGCCGGGGTGCTCTACGAAACCGACATGCGCCTGCGGCCCTCGGGCAGTTCCGGCCTGCTGGTCAGCCACATCGACGCCTTCGAGGAGTACCAGCTGGAAAAGGCCTGGACCTGGGAGCACCAGGCCATCATACGCGCCCGGGCCATCGCCGGCGACCCGCTGCTGGTGGCGCGGTTCAACGCCGTACGCGCCCGGGTGCTGAGCCTGCCTCGGGACCGGGCGAAACTGCGCCGCGAGGTGGCCGGCATGCGTGAGCGCATGCGGCGCGAAAGGCTCAAGCCGGCCCCCGGGATTTTTAATCTCAAACAGGACCGTGGCGGCATCGTGGATATCGAATTCCTGGTCCAGTACCTGGTGCTGCTGCACGCCCACACCCATCCCGAGCTGCTGCGCTGGACCGACAACGTGCGCCTGCTGGAGGCACTGACCCGCACCGGCATCCTCTCCGACACGGATGCCTACCTGCTGCGGGAAACCTACCTGGCGTTTCGCCAGCGCATTCACCGCCTGAACCTCCAGGAGAAGCCGGCCCGCGTGCCCCGGAAAAGCGTGGCCGCTTCCGGCGCCCGGGTGTGGCGGCTGTGGCAGCGGCACCTGGGCGATTCGTCGGGACAGACACCGGAGAGACCGAAGTGAATAACCGCGGCCACAGCGGAAAACCAGCGGCCCGCACCCCCGACGGGACCGTCATCCGGATTCCCTCGACGCACTGGCAAGATCTGGCCAAAAAGGACCTGGATCTGCTGTGCGCCGTGGCCCGGGCGGCGTCTCCCTCACCCGGACTGGTGCACCTGCCTTTTCTGCACCAGACCCTGGTGGTCGATACCCAAAGCCGCACCGTGACCTGCCCGGACGCAACCCTGTGGCAGAAGGTCGACCGTTCCCTGGTGGAGCTGCTGGCCCTGGTCTACCTGCTGAAGGTGAAGCCTGCAGGACTGGCCGGCGAGATGGTCGGAACCGCCCAGCTCAGGGACGCGCAGTTTTTCCAGGGTCCGCACCGGCTGGACACCGGCAGGCTCATCCGGCGATACGGAAACGATGCCGCCGGCTTTGCGGCCGCGGGCCGGTGCCTGGGCGGCCGGCCGCTGGACGTGGCCGATGCGGCCGTCGAGTTGCGGCCCTTTCCGCGCATCCCTCTGTATTACCTGTTGTGGGAGGGAGACGAGGAGTTCGCGCCGCGCCTGTCCATCCTCTTTGACCGCAGCATCGAAGAGCACTTCGCCGCCGACGCCATCTGGGGCACGGTCAACCTGGTGTCACGCCTGCTGGTGTGATTTTTGGCTTTTTTTCTGAAACAGGTTGCAGCGTGATACCTGAGGTTTCGCTCCTGTCGGGGGCGGAGGCCCGGAGGCGGGGACCACTGCGCTCGCTCCATGAGCCCTTTCGGGGGTGTTCCGGCGCGCTGCGCGCAAAGGCGAAAACTCGCTGCGCTCAGACAGTTCGCCTTTTTTTGCGCGCAGCGCGCCTGCACACCTGGATCCCGAAAGGGCTCAACTTCCGCTCGCGCAGTGGTCCCCGCCTCCTTGCGCAGGGTAATTTTTTATCGATGCGGCACCCCCTGTAGCACTGGGTATAATTGTGCTTGGCAAAAAAACCGAGAGCGCATACAATAGTTCGCGCGAAAAGTTTCTAGATTACCAATTTCCCGGGGAAGGGCTGACACATGAACGACGACGTTTATCATCGGCTGGCCAAAGTGCTGGACACCCTGCCCAGCGGCTTTCCGGCCACGGAAAGCGGCGTGGAGATCCGGCTGCTGAAAAAAGTGTTCGAACCGGATGAGGCCGAACTGTTCTGCGATCTGCGGCTGAAGTTCGAGACCGCCGACCAGATCGCACGCCGCACCGGACGCCCTAAAGAGGGACTGCAGGAGAAGCTTCTTCAGATGCGCACCAAGGGACAGATCCAGGGAGTGGAATTCAAGGGGACCTGGGTATTTAAAATGATTCCTTGGGTAATCGGCATATGGGAGTACCAGGTAAAGCGCATGGACCGGGAATTTGCCGAGCTGAACGAGGAATATTACCGTGTTTTTGGACCCCGCTTTTTCAAGACCGGCCCGCAACTCATGAAGGTCCTGCCGGTAAAGGACAGGATTACCGCTCGACAGGAGGTTCTGCCCCGGGACAAGGTTTCCGAAATCATTGAAAACGGCAAGTCCTTCGCCCTGGCCGACTGCGTCTGTAAAAAAGAGAAGGCCCTGGTGGAGCAGCCTTGCGACAAGCCCATGGAGGTCTGCCTGGCCGTCGCCCCCTTTGCCGGGGTTTACAAGAACTTCGACCACTGGGGCCGCACCATCACCAAAAAAGAAGCCTACGAAGTGCTGGAAAAGGCCGAAAAAGCGGGCCTGGTGCACCTCACCCACAACGTGCAGGATGGGAATTATTTCATCTGCAACTGCTGCGGTTGCTGCTGCCTGGCCTTGAGAGCCATCACCGAACTGGGCATCGAAGGGGCGATTTACAGCACGCAGGTGGCCATCATCGACCAGGAAACCTGCGTGGGCTGCGGCATCTGCGCCGACGAACGCTGCCAGGTGAATGCCATCGAGCAGGATGATGACACCTACCGGGTCATCGAGGAAAAGTGCATCGGCTGCGGCCTGTGCGTGTCCACCTGCCCGGAAGAGGCCATCGCCCTGGAGCCCCGTCCGGAAGCCGAGCAGTCGACGCCCCCCAAGGACGGCAAGGCCTGGATGGAGGCCCGGGCGCGGGCGCGGGGAGTGGATTACGGCGCCTTCAAGTAGAATTGGTTTTTGGTATCTCAAAAACCCCCGCTAATGGATTGCCAAAGGAGCGCCACAGGCGTTTCGGTGGAGCGGCATTGGGCATCCGGGGAGGAAGCCATCCAACCGTCCGGCGTCAAGCATTTCAAGCGGTTTGAGGAGCTTGCGACGAGTTCTTGAAATTCAGGCGGACGGCGGGATGGCGCCCCGGAGGTCCACCGCCGTGAAGCCCAAAGGCCTATGGCGCGGGCTCGCTGGAACTTGTTGGGAACATACGGTTTGCCGAAGTAAGGTGCTGATTGTAATATGACACGCCGTAATTTCATGGCGGAGGTGGGGCGCTGGCTGACAGTGGCGGGGGCCTATTCCATGACTTCCGGACACCCCCTGCTGCCGGGCGCCGGCCGGCTGTCGGCCGCCGAAAGCGGCCAGGCCTTCGTGCCCCTGGACGGCCGGAGCCTCCGGGACCTGGCGGCCCGCAAGGTGCACCATGCGGGGGACCGCTTCGTCAACCCCTTCAGCACCGGCCGGCGGGGCGGATTGGGGCGTTTGCTGCGTTGGAAGCTGTTTTCGGAAAACCGCTTCAAGCGCTTCTATGCCCGCGAGCCCAGCGTGCGGGTGCGGCCGGACTGGCGGAGCGTGCGGACGTCCCGCGATCTCACCGTCACCTTTGTCAAGCACTCCTGCGTGCTGATCAAAGAAGCTGATCAGGTAATCCTGGTGGACCCGGTCTTCGGTAAGATCATGCCCTTTATAAAGGACTTCAGCCCCCTGGGGTTCGAGGTCGACGAGATGCCGGCGCCGCATCTGGTGCTCATCACCCACGGCCACTACGACCACCTGGACACCGACTCGCTGGCCGCGCTGGGAAACGGCCTGCGAGCGGTTTCTCCCCTGGGCTACGGGGAAATCCTGTCCGATAACGGGTTCCGCCGCCACACGCAGCTGGACTGGTTCGAGGAGTTCCGCTGGGAAAACTGGCGCATCACATTGCTGCCGTGCAACCACTGGACCATGCGCAATCCCCTGGTGGGGCCCAACACGGCGCTGTGGGGCTCTTTTCTGATCCGCACCCCCGGCGGCGGTTGCATCTTCATCGGCGGCGACACCGGCTACTTCGACGGCTTCGAACAGCTGGGCCGGGAAGGCGACATCGACCTGGCTGTTTTCAACCTGGGGGCCTATGAACCCCGCTGGTTCATGGCCGGCAGCCACATGAACCCGGCCGAGACCGTGCAGGCCTTCCAGGAGCTGGGCGCCCGCCGCCTGATGGTCGTGCATTGGGGCACTTTCCGCCTGGGAGACGAGCCGGTGCACTTCCCGCCCATGGAGATGCGCCGCGAACTGCGGCGCCAGGGCCTGCTGGATCGTTTCGTGGATCTGACCCACGGCCAAACCTGCACCCTCTCCTGACGGCGTCTCCGTTAACCCCGCTATAGGCCCGCGGCCAAAGCCGACCAATTCGGGAAATTAACGTGGACTATACAAAATTGTTGTTTTTTCGGCCTGAATATGACAGATTTGTAATGGTCAGCTTGTTTTCATGAATTCTTTCTAGTTTATTATCAGGGATAAAAATCAACAGGTTACGTATATGTTGATAGGTTGGCACCGTAATTGCGATGTCTGCTGACGAGTTTGTCCCGAAAACACACCACTGTTTCAGGAAGGGAAACCAATTCCCAGGATGCGAGCGTGCCACAGATAGAGGCCACCCATAATCTGCCGGCCGAAGCCGCGCGGCTGCGGCAGCGGCGGCAGCGCCTGATCGATGCCTTTCTGGCAGACGGCGGCGGGGAGTTTTTAAAATCCCACAGCGACGCGCTGGACGAGTATTTCCGGGAGAGTTTCGAGTCCAGCATGGCCGGGCCGCGCATGGACATCCTCAAGAATCCCTATGCCATCATCGCGCTGGGCGGATACGGCCGCCGCGAGCAGTGCATCCACTCGGACGTGGATCTTCTCTTCCTGTTTCAGAAGAAGATACCGCCCATGGCCGAAGAGCTCATCCGGGAGGTGGTCTACCCCCTGTGGGATCTGGGGCTCGAAGTCGGCTACGCCACGCGCTCGCTCAAGGAGGGCCTGTCCTGGGCACGGCAGGATTTCGAAGTGCTCACCTCCTATCTGGATGCCCGCTTCATCTGCGGTGTCTCCCCCCTGTTCAGCCGGCTGATGGAGGACTTGCGCAGCCGGGTGCTGAGTCGCCGGAGCGACCAGGTCATCGACTGGCTGGTGCAGCGCAACCTGGAGCGCCACGGCAAGTTCGGCGACAGCGCCTACCTGCTGGAACCCAACCTCAAGGAGGGGCAGGGCGGCCTGCGCGACTACCACACCATTTTCTGGGTGGCCAAGATCAAGTACGGCTTCAAGCAGTTCCGGGATTTTGAGTACTACGGTCATTTTTCCCATAGGGAATTTCAGGAGCTGCTGGGGGCACTGCGTTTCATCTGGACCGTTCGCAACCGGCTGCACCATCTCACCGGCCGCAAGTGCGACCAGCTGTACCTGGAATACCAGGTGGAGCTGGCCGAGGCCCTGGGCTACCGGGACAACGGGCTCAAACCGGTGGAGCAGTTTTTGAGCCAGCTGCACGGGCAGATGGAGCGGGTCAAACAGCAGCACCAGCTTTTTCTGCACGCCCTGGCCACGGCCCGGCGGGCGGCCCGCCCGGGCCGAAAAAGCACCCGCACGACCCCGGTCCAGGGCCTCGAGGTCCGCGAGGACACCCTGGCCTTCAGCGGCTCCGAGGACATCGCCGCCAGTCCCCTGCTGCTGCTGCAGATTTTCGAGGAAAGCGCCCGTCTGGGGATTCCCCTGGGCCACGAGGCCCGGCGCCTGGTGCACGAATTCGCCCACCTGGTCGACGAGCGGCTGGTGGCCTCCGAAGCCGCGGTCAGGGCCTTCGAACGCGTGCTGTGCTGCCCGGATGTGGCCTTCGAGGGGCTGGATGTCATGCTCCAGACCGGCCTGCTGGCTCAGCTGATTCCGGAATTCGGCGGCATCGTCAACCGTATCCAGTACAACGAGTACCACCTCTACCCGGTAGGGCGCCATTCCCTGAAAACCGTGCAGATGCTCAAGAAGTTCGGTGCCCACGGCGACCCGGACAGCGACATCTTCCTGTTCGAGATTTTCCGCGAGATACCCGGCCGCCGCCGCCTGTTCTGGGCGGCCCTGCTCCACGACATCGGCAAGGGCAAGCCCGGCGGCCACCACGCCGAAAGCGGTGCGCAGATGACCCGCCGCCTGCTGAAGCGTTTCGGTTACCGGGATGCCGAAGTGGAAACCGTCGCGTCCCTTGTGCGGGATCATCTGCTGCTGGTCAAGACCGCCACCCGGCGCAACCTCAACGACGAGGAAACCGCCGTGGCCTGTGCCCGCCGTATCAGGGACCTGGATACCCTCAAGATGCTCTACCTGCTCACCGTGGCCGACGCCATGGCCACAGGCCCCAAGGCCTGGAACAGCTGGACCTCGGCCCTGCTGCAGGACCTGTTCCTGAAGGTGTACCGCATTCTGGAAGAGGGCCAGCTGGCCAGCCGCCGGGTGGTGCGGTCCGTGGACCGCAAAAAGGAGAAACTGCTGGCCGCCTGCGGCAGTGAAGAAGACAGGCGTTTTATCAAGGAGCGTCTGGCGGTGATGTCGCCGCGCTACCTGCTCTACGCCTCGGTAGACGAGATACGCCATCACCTGGCGCTGGCCGAGCAGCTGGGCGCGGCCGACTTCGTCTGGCGCGTCGCCCGGGGAGGGGATCCCGGCACGCGGCGGGTGACCATCTGCGCCAAGGACCGGCCCGGGCTGTTTTCCAGGATCGCCGGCGTGTTCACCTTGAACGGTGTGAATATCCTGGATGCCCAGATTTTCACCTGGCGCAACAACCTGGCCCTGGACATCTTCGAGGTCAAGCCGCCCCCGGACCGCATTTTCGAGCAGGAGCGCTGGCAGCAGGCCGAAAACCACCTGCGCGAGGCCCTGGCCGGGCGTCTGGACATCGGTGCCCGGCTGCAGAGCCGGGGGCCTGGCAAAGTGGGGCGGCCGGCGGGTCTGGTATCGGTGCCGCCCAAGGTGGTGGTGGACAACGAGGGGTCCAGTTTTTTCACCATCATAGAGGTTTTTTCATACGACTTCAAGGGGTTGCTGTTTCGGGTGACCGATGCCCTGTTCCGCTGCGGCCTGGACATCTGGGTGGCCAAAATCGCCACCAAGGTCGATCAGGTGGTGGATGTCTTTTATGTGCGCGATTTCGACGGCCAGAAGATCATGGAACCCCGGGATGTGGCCACCATCAAAAGGACCCTCCTGGCGGTGCTGCCGAGCGGACACCAGCCCCCGGCCCCGGGCGGGCAGAAGTCCATAACGACTGGAAAAACTGCGGGAAAGTGAGTCATACAGGCATGCGTATCAAGACCATCACAACCGCTCTCATCCTGACAGGTGCCTGTGCCGGCAGAGCGCTGGCCGCCCAGGGACTGGACTCCGGCGACACCGCCTGGATGATCGTTGCCACGGCCCTGGTGATGATGATGACGCCGGCGGGTCTGGCGCTGTTTTACGGGGGCATGTCGCGCTACAAGAATCTGCTGAACACCTTCGCCATGGCCTTTGTGTCCTACTGCCTGGGCTCCGTCATCTGGGTCATGTGGGGCTACCCCCTGTCCTTCGGCCCCGACGTGGCGAGAGTCATCGGCGGGCCCTGGCCACCGGCATCTTCGCCGATCCGGCCATAAACGCTGCCGGCCGGGGCCTGCTGTTCGGAAACCCGGACCAGCTGGGGTTCCTGGCGGTTTCCATCCTGGCCACGGCCGCCTACACGGCCGCGGGCACCTATGTGGTGGTCTCTATCACCCGTGTGGTCACTAGCGGCATCCGGGTGGAGCCGGAAAGCGAAGTGCTGGGTCTCGACGGCCCATTGCACGGCGAGCGCGCTTTTGAGATTGAATAAACCAAAAATGGTTCTTGCGCGGAAGCTTGGAACTTGTTGAGCGCATGCGCGGATTTATTTTTCAAAGGAGAACAGGGACATGAAGAAGATCGAGGCCATCATCAAACCGTTCAAACTCGACGATGTCAAGGAGGCCCTCAACGAGATCGGTATCCAGGGGATGACCATCAGCGAGGTCAAGGGCTACGGGCGCCAGAAGGGCCACAAGGAAATCTACCGCGGCGCCGAGTACATCGTGGATTTCATCCCCAAGATCAAGATCGAGATCGTGGTCCAGGCCGACCGGGTGGATCAGGTGGTGGACAAGATTCGCGAGGCGGCCAACACCGGCAAAATCGGCGATGGCAAGATCTTCGTGATCCCCATCGAGGGGGCCCTGCGGGTGAGAACCGGCGAGACCGGCAGCGACGCCATCTGAGCGGCCGGCGGTGGATTGCCCAAGGAGCGCCGATGTCGTTCCACCGAAACACCATCGGCGCGGATGCGCCGGAACTTATTGAGAAGGTACCCACTTTTTATCCCAACTTTTCAGAGGAGGTTGATTGACCATGACACCCAAAGAAGTGCTGGAAATGGCAAAGGCAGAGGGCGCCAAGGTGGTGGATGTGCGCTTCATGGATTTTCCCGGCGTGTGGCAGCACATGACCATTCCCATGGGCGAACTGGACGAATCCACGTTTGAAGACGGCATCGGTTTCGACGGTTCCAGCATCCGCGGCTGGCAGCCCATTCACGCCTCCGACATGCTGCTGATACCCGATGCCGACACCGCCAAGATGGACCCCTTCTTCGAGGCCCCCACCCTGGTGCTCATCGGCGACATCGTGGATCCGCTCACCCGCGAACCATACTCCCGGGACCCGCGGCACATCGCCAGGAAGGCCGAGAATTACCTCAAGACCACCGGACTGGGTGACACCGCTTACATCGGCCCGGAGGCCGAGTTCTTCATCTTCGACGACATTCGCTTCGACTCCGACCGCATGAGCGCTTTTTACGCCATCGACTCCATCGAGGGCATCTGGAACTCGGGCCGCGACGAGGGGCCCAACCTGGGCTACAAGCCGCGCCACAAGGAGGGCTACTTCCCGGTACCGCCCATGGACAAGTTCCAGGACCTGCGCACCGAGATGCTGCTGGTGCTCGAGAGCCTGGGCATCGACGTGGAAGCCCAGCACCACGAGGTCGCCACGGCCGGCCAGGCCGAAATCGACATGCGCTTCAAGCCGCTGCTGCAGATGGCCGACCAGCTCATGTGGTTCAAGTACGTGCTCAAGAACGTGGCCTACCGCCACGGCCACACCGTGACCTTCATGCCCAAGCCCCTGTTCGAAGACAACGGCACCGGCATGCACACCCACATCAGCATCTGGAAAGAGGGACAGCCTGTTTTCGCCGGCGACAAGTACGCCGGCGTGTCCCAGGAGGCGCTGTACGCCATCGGCGGCATCCTCAAGCACTGCAAGGCCCTGTGCGCCTTCACCAACCCGACCACCAACTCCTACAAACGCCTGGTGCCGGGCTTCGAGGCACCCGTCAACCTGGCCTACTCCAGCCGCAATCGCAGCGCCGCGGTGCGCATTCCCATGTACTCCACCTCGCCCAAGGCCAAACGCATCGAGTTCCGCACGCCCGATCCGTCCTGCAACGGTTACCTGGCCTTCTCGGCCATGCTCATGGCGGTTATCGACGGGATCCAGAACAAGATCGATCCGGGCGACCCCCTGGACAAGAACATCTACGACCTGCCGCCCGAGGAGCTGGCCGAGGTGGATTCGGCCCCCGGCTCCCTGGACGAGGCCCTGGAGGCCCTCAGGGGCGACCAGGAATTCCTGCTCAAGGGCGACGTCTTCACCCAGGACGCCCTCGACATGTGGATCGACTACAAAGTGGAAAACGAGATCAATCCCGTGCGGCTGCGGCCCCACCCCCACGAGTTCTTCCTGTACTATGATATTTAGGCAGGGCTTTCTCCCATAGCGAGAGGCGGCGGAAGGGTAAGGAGGCGTAGACTTCTGCCGCCTTTTTACGCAAGGCACAAAGGGCCGGCATATGAAAACTTTGTGCCTTGTGCCTTTGCCCCTCGCCCTTACCTGTATTGCCGGTAGTCGATGCCGTAACACTTGGCCTTGTAGGCAAACTTGCGCACCGTGGTGCGCACCAGTTCAGCCGCGCGGGTGACGTTGCCGCGGGTGTTTTTGAGGGCGTCGATGATCATCTCGCGCTCCAGGTTGGCCACCGCCTCTTCCAGGGACAGGGCCGGCAAGGTGCCGGATTCGGTGCCGGTCTGCAGGGTGGGCGGCAGGTGGTAGCTGTGGATGACGCCTTCGGAACACAGCAGCACGGCGCGCTCGATGCAGTTTTCCAGCTCGCGCACATTGCCCGGCCAGTGGTAGTTCATCAGCATGTCGATGGCCGGGGTGGAGAAGCGCTTGATCTCCTTGTCGTTTTCACGGGCGTACTTTTCCAGGAAGTAGTCGGCCAGCAGCAGGATGTCGGTTTTGCGTTCCCGTAAGGGGGGCATGTAGATGGGAAACACGTTCAGCCGGTAGTACAGGTCGCCGCGGAAAGTCTCCCGGCCGACGGCTTCTTCCAGATTCTTGTTGGTGGCGGCGATGATGCGCACGTCCACCTGGATGGTCTTCTGTCCGCCCACGCGCTCGAACGCCTTTTCCTGCAGCACGCGCAGCAGCTTGACCTGCACGTCCAGGCCGATGGAGCCGATTTCGTCCAGGAAGACGGTGCCCCGGTGGGCCAGCTCGAACTTGCCGATCTTCTGGCGCACGGCGCCGGTGAAGGCGCCTTTTTCGTGGCCGAACAGTTCGCTTTCGATGAGGTTGGCCGGCAGGGCGGCACAGTTGACCTTGATGAAGGGGTTTTGGGCGCGCGGGCTGTTGTAGTGGATGGAATTGGCCACCAACTCCTTGCCGGTGCCGCTCTCGCCGCGCACGAGTACCGTGGCGTTGCTGCGGCACACCTGGGAGATCATCTGGTAGACCTCGCGCATCTTGTTGCTGTTGCCGATGATGTTGTTGATGTTGTACCGGTTTTCCAGTTCACCGCGCAGGCGCCGATTCTCTTCGCGCAGGCGTTCCTTTTCGATACGGATGGTCTCGAGGTTGACCACGTGCCGGGCGATCATGGTGGCGATCACCGAGAGCAGCTGTTTCCCCTGCTGCAGGGTGGCGAGTTCGGCCAGGGGCCGGTCGACGCTCAGGGCGCCGATGACCTGGGCGCCCTTTTTGACCGGCACGCAGATGAAGGAGTGGTCCCGGTCGCCGGGTTTGCGGCGGGCGGCCGTGCGGTTCAGAAACAGCGGCTCCTGGCTGATGCGGGGGATGGCTACCGCCTCTCCGGTTTCGATCACCCGGCCGGTGATGCCTTCGCCCAGCTTGTACTTGACGCTCCGCATGGTGCTGGCCGGAAGCCCGTGGGCCACCTCTATGTTGATTTCGTTGCGCACCGGATCGAGGATGGTGATGGTGCCGCGCATCATGTTCAGGGAACTGGAGAGAAGTTCCAGTACCTTGTAGAGGGACTTGCGCAGGTCCAGGTGCTCGTTGAGCGCCTTGCTGATCTGGTAGAGCAGGGTGATTTCTTCGATTCGCTGCATGACGGGAATGGGCCTAATGGGTCAAAGGGGCGTTGTTTGAGAGTTTTATTTTACATTTTTGTAACACGCACGGGTGAAAAGATCAATCAGGCAGGAAAAGGAGGGCAGACGGTGGCAGGTCTAAAGATACGGCCGCCGCTGCAAAAAAAGGCGCTGCAGAGCGGCGCCTTTTTTACAGCTTGGTTATTAAAATCAATTTAATCCAGTACTTTGTGGCCCCTGCTTCTCAGGCAGTCGGAGTAGGCCCGCTTGTATTTGGCTTCGGCTTCCAGGCCCTTGTAGGTACCTCCGCCGATACCGGCTGCGGCAGCCCCTACGGCCGCGCCCTTGCCGGGGGATCCGAAGACCGCCCCGATGGCGGCCCCGGTGGCGGCACCGATGGCGCCGCCCACGATGGCGCCCTCGCCCACCTCTCTGGGGGTATAGCCCGATACTCTCTGGGCCAGGGCTTTGCATTCAACGATGTCCTGGTTGAGTCTGGCTACATTGGGGTCGTTGTAAGTATCCACCGTGGGGGTCCAGCCGCTCTGGCTGGCACATCCGGTGGCAAGCAGCAACATCACGAAACCGCCTATGGCTAACATCCTCTTCATGTTCATGGTATCCTCCCGCGTGTATTGTTTCGCAAGGTATTTCAGCCCGCCGGACCGACAGTCATGCGCCTGGCAACGGGTACTTTTGCGGTTCTTTTAGCACCGTTGTAGCGCGCCGGTCAAGCGTCTTGTTATACCTTTACTCCGGGATACCAGGGGGGAGTGCGGCGGTGATCCGTTGCCGGCGGAAAGGGCTTTCTGAAAGGATCGGATACTCACCACAGAGCGCACAGAAAAAACGTTTTTGCTCTCTGTGATCTCCGTGATCCCTGTGGTTACATTTTACTGTTTCTTATAACGACCCTGCCGGATAAGGCCCGGCGTGCACTGCCGGCGGATCAGAGCACGCGCATGATGAGGGTGCCGACACCTTTTTCCACCAGGGACAGCTTGCGTGCCAAGCCATAGGAAAGGTCGATGTCGCGGCCTTCGATAAACGGCCCCCGATCGGTGACCACGGCGCTGACGGTCTGGCCGGTGGCCGGGTTTCTCAGCTCCACCCGGGTGCCGAAGGGCAGGTCGCGGTGGGCGACGGTGTCAGCGTACATGTCGTACCGCTGCCCGTTGGCCATGGGGCGCCCGTGGTATTTTTCACCGTACCAGCTGGCCACCACCGCCCGCTGATCCCGGGGATGATCGGGAATCCGGATGCGGATCTTCTGCCCGGGCTGCAGGCTGCGGGGATCGGTGATGTGGTTGTCGCGGATGATGTCCTCGACATTGGTGTGAAACCGGGTTACCGCCAGGGCCCACAAGGTGTCGCCGGGCTGAATGGTGTACTCGGCGAATGTTGCCTCGGCATCGGAGGGGTCGGCAGTCATTTCCGGCTGGCCGAGGCCCTGGCGGCCCTGGGTGCGGACCTTTTCAAGGGTTGCATGGAACGGCTCTGCGTCCACCTTGATGGTGGCGCCGGCCTTCAGGAACCAGCGCCCGTTGCTGGGCAGCCGGCCTACGGCCTCGGGGTTCAGCCGCCGCAGCGTCTGCCAGTCGGTGTTGAGGCGCCGTGTAACGGCGGCGATGGTGTCTCCCGGTTGTACCTGGTATTGAACCATTCAAAGCTCCTTTTTTTCACGGTTGGTTACTGTGACTCGCAACTTCTGTGCCAGCAGATTCAGGCGCGCAGGGACGGTGGGGCAGGTTGAGTTTCCGCTGGAAAGCTCTGATTGCCGGGCGATGGGGGAAGGTGGGGATTTTTGCGCAGACAAATGCCGGGGACGGGAAATTGACTCCACCGCCGCCAGTGGTCAATTTGATGACGCAGGGGGCATTTGCAAGGGGCTTCCCCCGACTGAAAATAATACCCGCGGAAACGTCAGTGCAGACCGGCATTGACAATACTCGGAGGTCGTGGTTTCAAATAGGTGGTCTTTCGGCCGTGGGGCCGGCAAGACATCATTGCAGCCGACAATTGCCCGGATATTCGCGCCATGCCATTAAAAAACGGTAAACCCTGGGTGCGTGCGCTGGTGGCGGATGCCGACGGTGAGATTTTCGAGCTGGAAGGGTACGCCGCCGTGGGCATGGCCGCGGCGCGGCTTCAGCCGCTGACCACCGCCGACACCATCAACATGCCTTACGGCGGGGAACTGATGCTGCTGCCCGGCCGCCGGCCTCTGGTCTATCGCATCGCCGATGGCACCATGGAGGAACTGGCGGAAAACCCGTACGCTCCGGGCGAGCCTGTTTTCCCGGTGGCGGTTTTCAACTCTCCGGGATACGTCAACACCTTCACCGCCGCCTACCGTGAAGCCGGCGACGCCCGGTTGCTGCCGCTTTTCTCATACGCCGCCGTGGGGTGGCACCGCGGCCGATTCAGGACGGCGGCCCTGTGCGTGGACCGCCAGCGCCGCCAGGATCTGCGCCTCATGCCCCGTGACCAGGTGGTGGCCGGGGTGGAACATATGCGCCGCATCATGCCGCACAACCGCCTGCGCCGGCACCTGGAGACCTGTGCCCTGGCGTACGGCTGCCCGGCCGCCAAGAACTTCTTTCTGGGACGCTGCGAGGCGCCTTTGCCCACGGCCACGGCCTGCAACGCCCGCTGCCTGGGGTGTCTTTCGCTGCAGCGCGACAGCGGTATTTCCAGCTGCCAGCAGCGCATCGCCTTTACCCCCGCACCCCAAGAAATCGCCCAGGTGGCGCTGGCGCACATCCAGCGGGTGCGCCGCCCGGTGGTCAGCTTCGGCCAGGGCTGTGAGGGCGACCCCCTGCTGGCCGCCGGCGTGATCGCCCCGGCCATCACCCTGATCCGCCGGAAAACCCGGCGCGGCACCATCAACCTGAACACCAACGCCAGCCTGCCGGAGGTCCTGGCAAAACTCATCCATGCCGGCCTGGACAGCCTGCGCGTGAGCATGAACAGCGTCCGTGAAAAGACTTACAACGCCTATTTCCGGCCTGTTGGGTACCGCTTCGCCGACGTGCTGGCCAGCGTCGATCTGGCCCTGGCCCGCGGCTGCCACGTGGCCATCAACTATCTGAACTGCCCGGGGTTCACCGATTCGGCCGCCGAGGCCGCAGCCCTGGAACGTTTTTTGGAAACCCACCCCATCCACCTGATCCAGTGGCGCAACCTGAACTACGATCCCCTGCGCTACTGCCGCGCCATGCAATCCGCCGAAGCCGCCGGCGCCCCCATGGGCATGGACCGCCTGCTCTCCCGCCTCCGCCGACGGTTTCCCCGCCTCCGCCACGGCTACTTCAACCCCTACCTAGGGACGTCCTTAAGAAACTAACGCGGGCGATGCCCGCAACCCAGTGGAGCCCGGGGTG
>CAYUAQ010000080.1:0-20986 GCA_964442705.1 uncultured Desulfobacteraceae bacterium | reverse complement strand
CCCGCTGCTCAGCCGGCATTTCACCACCTTGCTCAGCCGACGGCTGAAAAAAGATATCGAAGACATCTCGCCGGCTGCCGTGGCCATGCTGGTCAAGCACCACTGGCCCGGCAATGTGCGCGAGCTGGAGAACGTCATCGAGCGGGCCGCCGTGCTGGCCGAAAAGCGCATCATCCTGCCGGAAAACCTGCCCCCTGAACTGGGTGCCAGAACCGGCGACCGGCGTATGGACGACATCTTCGGCGGCTTTTCGCTCAAGACCGCCCGCCGGATCATGGAAAAGCGGCTGATCAGTCGCGCGCTGGAAGCCACCGGCGGCAATCGCACCAAGGCCGCCCGCCTGCTGGAGATCAGCCATCCCTCCCTGCTGCAGAAGATCAAGCTCTACGAGATCGATCTGTGACGGTTCGTCGGCGTTGAAGCATGACGTCGCGGGCCATACCCATGGCAGCGTTCCGACCAGTTAGCCGTTGACAATCAGGGGGCTTTTAATGAATGATGCCCCTGTGTCGTCCCCGGATGGTCTGCTTTGATGGCAGCGATCGGGGGGTCCCTGTCAACCGTCAATCGAAACGAAGGAGTCTGCCATGGCCAAAAAGCGGCGCAGGAAAAAGAATTACATCAACGAAGGTATCGAGAATGTCCGTCAGCGGGGCAGCCGCATCGTTGCCGAGGGAACCCCCATGCTGCCGGCCGCATCCCTGATGAAGGCCGCCGGGGTGATCGGTTCGCTGCAGGCCCTGAAAAAGCCCTACGTGACCATTGTAAACTCCTACACCACCCACATACCGGGACATGCGCACCTGGATATCCTGGGAGAAGTACTGCGACGCGAACTCAAGCGGCTCGGCTTCAACGTCTGGTACGCCAACGTGGGGGCCGCCATCTGCGACGGCATCGCCATGGGCCACTATGGTATGAAGTACTCCTTGCCGTCCCGGGAGCTGATCACCGATCAGATCGAATCCATCGTCGGCGCCCACCCATGTGACGGCTGGATCGGCATCGGCAACTGCGACAAGATCGTTCCCGGCATGCTCAATGCCATGGTGCGCCTCGACATTCCGGCGGTCTATGTCTCCGGCGGTCCCATGCTGGCCGGCAGCCGCGGCGGCGATCTGATCACCGTGTTCGAGGCCGTGGGGAAGCACAGCGTGGGCCGTCTGAGCGAGGCCGGTCTGCGCCGGCTGGCCGCCAGCAGCTGTCCGGGGTGCGGATCGTGTGCCGGCATGTTCACCGCCAACTCCATGAACTGCCTGGCCGAAGCGGTCGGGCTGGCCCTGCCGGGCAACGGCACCGTCACCGCCGAGGTGTGGGCGGACCGAAAAAAGCGCCGCACCAAGCTAAACCCCAGACGCCTGGATCTGGTCAAAAAGGCCGGGCGGGCGCTCAAACGTTGCATCCAGGAGGACATCCGCCCCCTGGACATCGTCAACAAGTTCAGCATCGGCAATGCCTTCGTGGCCGACATGGCCATGGGCGGCTCCACCAACACCGTGCTGCACACCCTGGCGCTGGCCGCCGCCGGCGGCATCGATTTTGACCTGGATCAGATCAACCGCATATCGGCGCGCACGCCCTGCATCTGCAAGGTCTCGCCCTCCCGGCCCGAGGTGCACATGGAAGATGTGCACCAGGCCGGCGGCATTCCCGCCATCCTCAAGGAGATCGCCCGCAACAGCAAATCCGGCCTGCGGGTCAACGTGCCCACGGTGACCGGAAGGCTGTCTGAGGCCATAGACGCCGCGCGGGAACCCGACGGCGAGGTCATCCGCAGGGTGCCGGATGCCTTCAGCCCGGACGGCGGCCTGGCCATCCTGTTCGGCAATCTGGCACCCGACGGGGCCGTGGTCAAGACCGCCGGCGTGGCCGCCGAGATGATGAAGTTCGAGGGGCCGGCCATCATATTCGAGTCACAGGAAGAGGCCCTGGAGGGGATTTTGAAGGGCAAAGTACACGACGGAGACGTGGTGGTGATCCGCTACGAGGGGCCGCGCGGCGGTCCCGGCATGCAGGAGATGCTGTCGCCCACGGCGGCCATCCAGGGGGCCGGCATCCAGGCGGCCCTGATCACCGACGGCCGTTTCTCCGGCGGCACGCGCGGCCTGTGCATCGGCCACGTTTCGCCTGAAGCCGCCGCCGGGGGACCCATTGCGGCGGTGCGCGACGGCGACCGCATCCGCATCGACGCACCCGGCCGCAGCGTCGAACTGCTGGTCGGCAAGGCCGAGCTGAAGCGACGGCTCAAGGCCGTGCCCGTATTCGAACCCCGCGTGAAGCGGGGCTGGCTGGCACGCTACGCCCGCTTCGTGACCTCTGCCGACCGGGGAGCGGTCCTGAAAGTGTAGGCTGCCGGCCGGGAAAAAGCATAGCTGGCGAGGAAACGGCTGACGGTGCCCCTGGAAGCCTGCAGGACGGTATCGGAAGGGTGTTGGAAAACGAATGCGCGGCCCCTGGGAAGTGCCAGGGGAAGGGCCGGGCCATATCAGCGCGGATACTGGTCGTTTTCGTAGATGTATCGGTAGTAGTAGGTGTAGTAGGCCGCCTGTTCTTCGTCGTCCGACAGCCCTTCCTGCCGCCGTTTTTCCAGCAGGTGCCCGAGCCAGATCTGCTGGGAAAACGCAAAGAGTTCTTTCTCCAACTGCCGCGTGACCGGGGCGTCTTCCCCAAGGCCGGCCGCATAGGCGACGGCGGCCTCCACCACCGTTCGGATGGTGCGGATGTATTCGGTGTCATCCTGCTGGTCCTGTTCGGTAAACAGCAGGTAGAGGCGGGAGATGATCTGTTGGGTGGTTCCCTTTATGACATCGATGGATGTCCCCATGGCAGACTCTTTGGAGGTTGTGCGTTCATTTGTTTTGTATTGATTCTCGGCCGAAAACCGTCGCACATTAACCGGAAACTTTTTCGATACGGGCCTGTCGTATCGCAATTTCCGTCCTGTCGCCGGCGTCGGCGTTATCGCTTTCAACGTAAATAAGAACGGCGTCTGTGTCAAGTTTAACTATTTGGTTTTATGTATATTAGTGGCTCCATTGCCGCCTGCCGGGCCTGAGGGGCGGCCGTCGGCATTCTTTGGTTTGACAACCATGCCCGCAGCGTTGTAATGAAAAAGAACAAGGGAATCGGCGTGACCGTCCGATTCCCTTGTGAACGTTCTGGAGCCGGCGGGCGGATTCGAACCGCCTACCTGCTGATTACGAATCAGCTGCTCTACCGACTGAGCTACGCCGGCGTTTCATTGGCAGGGGCAGTGCAACGGGCGTCGCCGCTCTGCCCGCCCGCCCGAATGAGTACGCCCATACTTGGTTTGACTGTCAAATGCAAGAGAAAACTTACCTGCAGCAGGTGATCGCAGACCTTGGCAGACGCCCCTCGACGGTGGTGTGCACGGGGATGTCCGGGTCTGAACGGGCCTATCTGATCGCCACACTCTCCCGCCGGGCCCGAGCACCGGTGATGGTCGTGGCCGCGACCCCGGAAGAGGCCGCCCGGCTGGAAGAAGATATCCGCTTCTTTCTGGGGGCCGGCGATGCCGAGGTGGCCGCGTTTCCGGCCTATCACCTGCTGCCCTTCAAATTCATCAGTTATCACAGCGAAACGGCCGCCCGCCGCATCCGGGTGCTCTACCGGCTGATGGACCTCCGTTCTCCGGCGGTGGTGGTCACCACCATCGGGGCGTTGATGCAGCGGCTGCTGCCCAAAAAGGTGCTGGCCGACTACGCCGAGCTGATCATGAGCGGTGAGGAGGCCGACCGCGACCAGCTGGTCGAACGTCTGGTCAGCGGCGGGTACAGCCGCACGGCACTCGTGGAGGAACCCGGGGACTTCAGTGTGCGGGGAGGCATCCTGGACGTTTTCTCGCCGCTGTACGACGATCCCCTGCGCATCGAGTTTTTCGGGGACACGGTGGATTCCATCCGCCTGTTTTCGGCCGTCAGCCAGCGCAAGAAGGCCGAGATCGCAGAAGCCGTGATTCTGCCCGCCCGCGAGGCGGTGATTGACAGCGGCAACATGGCCGATGTCATCCAGCGCATCCGGCGCCAGGCGGCTCTCATCGGCCTGCCGGCCACCCGGCTGAGAAAGATCGTCGAAGATGTCCGCCGCCGGGGCGAATTTGCAGGCATCGAAAGTTTCATTCCCCTGGTGTACCCGCACCCCGACACCCTTTTCGATTACCTGCCCGAGGGGGCTTTGCCGGTGCTGGTGGAGCCGGCCGCCCTGGAGCGGGCCGCCGAGGAGTTGCAGCGACAGGCTGCCGGCAGCTACCGCCAGGCCGTGGAAGAGTCCCGGCTCTGCCTGGACCCCGAGCTTCTCTATCTTCCCTGGGAGGAGATTGGGCGCCGTGCGGGGGCATTCAGGCCCCTTATTCTCAAGGCGCTGGATGTGGCGCCCTCTGCCGGCGGCGCAGCACCTGCAGCCTTGCAGTACGGCTTCAGCATCGCGGACAACACCGCCCTGGCCATGCGGCTCAAGCAGGCCCGCTCGGGAGAGCGGCTTCTGGCTCCGGTGGCCGAGTGGGTCGGCGAAAAACAGTCCCGGGGCATGCAGGTCGTCATCGTCTGCCGCAGCCGCCCCCAGGCCGAGCGACTGGACGGCCTGCTGACCCCTTACGGTGTCGACCTGCGGCCGGCCGAAGATTTCGCCGCCGCGGCGGCCGACGGCGCAGCAGGGCCGGGGGTCTGCCGCGGCCGCCTTTCGGCCGGCTTCGTATGGCCGGACGAGGGCCTGGCCATCCTCACGGAAGATGAGATTTTCGCCCGCAAATCCAGGCGCAGCCAGCCGGCGCCGCCGAGGGAGCGCGCGCCGCTGATCGACTTCAGCGATCTGCAGCAGGGAGACCTGGTGGTGCATGATGATCACGGCATCGGCCGCTACGAGGGGTTGGTCAAACTGGAAGTCAACGGCGCGGCCAACGATTTCCTGCTGATTCTCTTCAAAGATGACGACAAACTCTACCTGCCGGTGGTGCGCATGAACGTCATTCAGAAGTACATGGGGGTCGACGGGGTGGTGCCGGCGCTGGACAAAATGGGCGGCAAATCCTGGCAGAAGGTGCGCGCGCGGGTGAAAAAATCCGTGGCCCGAATCGCCGGGCAGCTGCTCAACCTGTATGCCGCCCGGCGGGTGCTCCAGGGTCACGCCTTCGATCCGCCGGACCGTCTCTTTCGCGAATTCGAAGCCGGTTTCGCCTTCCAGGAAACCCCCGACCAGCTGCGGGCCATTGAGGATGTGCTCAACGACATGACCCGGCCCACACCCATGGACCGCCTGATCTGCGGGGACGTGGGCTACGGCAAGACCGAAGTGGCCCTGCGGGCCGCCTTTCTGGCGGTGAGCGGAGGGCGCCAGGTGGCCGTGCTGGTCCCCACCACCGTGCTCGCAGAGCAACATTACGCCACCTTCAAACGCCGCTTCGAGGCATACGCGGTCAGGGTCGCCGGCCTGAGCCGCTTCCGCACCGCCCGCGAGCAGCGTCGAATCCTGGCGGGGCTGGCCAACGGCGCCATCGACATCGTCATCGGCACCCACCGGCTGCTCTCCAGGGACGTGCATTTTGCCGACCTGGGCCTGCTGGTCCTGGATGAAGAGCAGCGCTTCGGCGTGCGCCACAAGGAGCGCATCAAGCGCATGCGGCGTACGGTGGACGTGCTCACCATGACCGCCACGCCCATTCCCCGCACCCTGCACATGTCGCTCACCGGCGTGCGGGACATCAGCGTCATCTCGACACCGCCCGAGGCCCGCCGGCCCATCGTGACGTATATCTCCGAATTCGACGATGCCGTGGTGACCGAGGCGGTGCGCCGGGAACTGGCCAGGGGCGGGCAGATCTATTTCGTGCACAACAACATCCACAGCATCGATGCCATGGCGGCCCACGTGGCCGAACTGGCCCCCGAAGTGCGCCTGGAAGTGGCCCACGGCCGCATGCGGGAAAGGGATCTGGAAGAGGTGATGCTGCGTTTCATGCGGCGCGACATCGATCTGCTGGTATGCACCACCATCATCGAGTCCGGCCTGGACATACCCGGCGCCAACACCATCATCGTCAACCGGGCCGACCGCTTCGGCCTCTCCCAGATGTATCAGCTGCGGGGCCGCGTGGGCCGATCCGATCAGCAGGCTTACGCCTACCTGTTCATCCCACGGGAAAGCACACTGGGTCGCGATGCCGTCAAGCGCCTCAAGGTGCTCATGGAGCACAGCGATCTGGGGTCCGGCTTCCAGATCGCCATGAACGATCTGAAAATACGGGGCGGCGGCACCATCCTGGGGGCCTCCCAGTCCGGCCACATCGCCGCCGTGGGCTACGACATGTTTCTAAAGCTCATGGAAGAGACCATGGCCGATCTCAAGGGGGAAGTGCGCGTGAAGCCCCTGGACCCGGAGGTCAACGTCAGCCTCTCGGCTTTTTTCCCCGACGACTACATTCCCGACATCGACCAGCGACTGGGCGCCTACCGCCGGCTTGCGCGCATGGGGTCCCTCAAGGAGATATCGGCCTTCAAACTGGAACTGGAAGACCGTTTCGGGCAGCTTCCCGAGCCGGTCGAAAACCTGCTTCTCAAAATCATGCTCAAGGTGCTGTGCCGCCGTGCCGCCGTAAAGCGCCTGGATCTGACCGGCACCGCTCTGACCCTGGCTTTCTCCCCCGACCATCTCCAAGACCCCGAGCCGGTCCTGAACTTTGCCCTCGGTGATCCCCGGGCCTGCGCTTTGTCGGACAGGCACCTGCTCAAGGTGCAGCTCGGCGCCGCCAGTGACCGGGGGCTTCTGGGACAGATTAAAAACATCTTGAACAAAATAGGCCGTCATGGTAACGGCTTGTAACCTTTGAAAACATTTATTCCGCGTCAAACAGCGCGGATCGCATTAAATGGAAGACAAACGCGACTATGGCGCTGTTCCCGTCCCACAACCGTTTTTTTCCTCCAGGCCTGAAACGCACGCTGCTGATGTGCCTGTGCCTGGGGCTGCCGATGATTCAGCCGGCCCCGTGCCAAGCCAGGGTGGTGGATCGCATCGTGGCCATTGTCAACGATGATGTCATCTCTCTTTACGATCTCAACCAGGAGATGAAGCCCTTTGTCGAAAAAATAAAGTCGTTGGGTTATCCCGAAGACAAGCAAAAGCAGGTGCTCTATAAGCTCAGAAGCGACATACTCAATCGCATGATCGATCAGAAACTTGCCGATCAGGAGGCCAGGCGCATGAAGATCAGCGTCAGCGATGAGGAGGTCCACAACGCCATCGAGCGGATCAAACAGGCCGGCGGGGGAACGGATGAGGACCTGCGCAATGCCCTTGCCGCCCAGGGCCTGACCATGGCGGAGTACCGTGAAAAAATAAGGGACCAGATTCTCAAATCCCGCCTGGTCAACCGTGAGATCAAATCCAAGATCGCCATACCGCCGGAGGAGATAAAGGCATACTACGAAAGCCATCCCGAGGAGTTCGGCGGCCAGAAGGTCTACCACCTGTACATGATTTTCAAGCAGTTCCCCGTTGATGCCGATGAAGTACAGAGGGAGACCGTGGAACAGGAGCTCAAGGATGCCCTGCAGCAGGTGAGGGCCGGTGCGGTGACTTTCCCGGCGCTGGCCGAGGAAATCTCCGATGCGCCCCAGGCCCAATCGGGGGGCTATCTGGGGGCCTTCGAACTCAAGGATCTCTCGCCCCAGCTCAAGTCCCTGCTGGTCAAGATGAAAGACGGCGACATGACGCCTGTCCTGAAATCGGATCAGGGGCTGCAGGTTTTCTGGATCGAAAAAATCGATGTCAAGACCGGCAAGACCCTGGAGGAGGCCACCGTCGAGATCGAACGCAAGCTATATAACCAGAAAGTCAACCAGAAGTATCGCGTATGGATTCAGGAATTGCGTAACAAGTCGGCCATCAAGGTAATAGAGTAAGGGCACATTTTGGCCGCATAATTTTTTGCCGCTGGCCCAGTGAGGAAACCGCTTGCTTCACCTGCCCACAAACCAACCGCTGTCGGAAGAGTCGTTCTCGGATTTCGGCGAACGGCCCCGGGATACCCTGGAGCGCGGTCGCCGTAGAGGTGCCGGCCGGGGGGAGGCGGCAGCCGGCGGCGTTTTCGACGGTGACCGGCCATCGGGGTCCTTCGGGCATTACCTGCAGATGGCGCGCATCGAAAGGCAGGTCAGCCTGGAACAGATTTCCCGGCGGACGCGCATCGGTATGGATGTGCTGAGGGCCATCGAAAACGAAGACCTGGGGAGGCTGCCGGCGGAAGTTTTCGTCAAGGGATTCCTGCGCTCCTACGCCCGGGAAGTGGGGGTCGACGGGGATCTGGCGGTCCAGAGATACATGGCCTCCGTGCATGCCGACGAAGAAAAACGCCGTTTCAACCGGCGGCTGCTGACCCGGCGAAACCGTTTCTGGAGGAAGCTGACGGTGGCGCTGGTACTGTTTGCCGCCCTGGTGGCGGTGTCGGTGATGCTGGTATCGGACAGGTTCGCTTTTTGGACATGGCATTCGGATCCGGCACCGCCAGAGGCGGCCGCGCCTCCGTCGGGGACGGTCGCCCGGGAACAGCCGCCTCCCGCAAAAGATTTCACCGCCCACGACGGGCCGACGACTGCGGCCGCCTCGGTGCCGGACCAACCCGGGGCGGTTACGTCCAAAGGCCGATACCTGCTCAAGGTCCTGGCGGTGGAAGACACCTGGATGAAAGTGATCGCCGACGACCGGGCCCCCAAACGCTATCGCCTGCACCCCGGTGATCGTCTGGAGCTGAGGGCTTCGTCGGGATTCAACCTTCTGGTGGGCAACGCCGCCGGTGTCAAGATGGATTTCAACGGGCGGTCGGTCAATCTGGACGGGAAAAGCGGCCAGACGGTGACACTACAGCTGCCTTGAGGGGCGCGGCGCATGGAAAATTCACCGGCGGCGGAGTTTATCCGCCGGTTATCAGAGGGGTGGGGGTGATGAAGGCGGCGGACCACAACAAAATCCTGACCGACAGTATCAAGCGTCTGCTCAGGCGTGGGGCTTACAGCCGGCTGGCCAAGATCATCAACAAAACCCACGCCGCCGACCTTTCGGCCGTGTTCGGGTCCCTGACGCTCACCGAACAGCGTAAGCTCTTTGACATGATAGAGGACACCGAGCAGAAGGGTGTCCTCTTCAGCGAACTGGACGAAGACATCCTGCTGGATTTCGTCGAGGACATGAGCATCGATGAGCTTGTCGGGATTCTGGAGGCCATGCCCTCGGACGACATCGCCGACCTGCTGGGGCGTCTGCCCGAAGAAAAATCCGCCGCCATCCTGGAGCGCATGAACCGGGAGGACTCCGAAGAGGTCGAGGACCTGCTGCGCTACGATGATGACACCGCCGGCGGTATCATGGTGCCGGATTTCATCGCCCTGCGGGAGGACGTCACCGCCCGGGAAGCCATCGAGTCCCTACAGAAAGAGCACTCCGACGTGGAGATGCCCTTCTACCTTTACGTGGTCGACGAATACGGCAAGCTGGTGGGAGTCAGTTCGCTGCGCCAGCTGGTGGTCGTCCCCCCGGAAACGCCCCTGAAGGAGTTCATGACCACGGACATCATCTCGGTGCGCACCGACATGGACCAGGAGGAGGTGGCCAAGATCGTGGCCCGCTACGACATCCTGGCCGTGCCCGTCGTTGATGAGAGCAACCGGCTGGTGGGTATCGTCACCGTCGACGACGTCCTGGACATCATCCGCCGAGAGGCCACCGAAGACATCCTCAAAATGGCCGGCGCCGGTGAAGAGTTCGTGGAAACCAAGAGCGTTTTCAAGAGCATCCGCATCCGCCTGCCCTGGCTGTTTGCCAGCTGTCTGGGTGGCATCCTGGCCTCGTTCATCATCGGTCATTTTCAGGCCAACCTCAGCGAACTGGCCTACCTGGCGGCCTTCATCCCCGTTATCATGGGCATGGGCGGCAATATCGGCATCCAGTCCTCTGCCATCACCATCCGCGGCCTGGCCACCGGCAGGCTGCACCTGCGTGACATGTGGAGCGTGCTGGCCAAGCAGATCGCGGTGGGGATGATCTTGGGAGTTCTCTACGGCCTGCTGATCGGGGGGGTGGCGCAGCTCAGCTATCGCATCGGATTGCTGGCCCTGTCTGTCGGACTGGCGGTGGTATGCTCCATGACCATGGCGGCCACGGCCGGCACGCTGGTGCCCATGACCCTGGCCAAACTCAACGTGGATCCCGCCGTGGCCTCGGGCCCATTTGTCACCACGGCCATCGACATCATCAGTGTTACCGTCTATTTTCTCATTGCCACCCGCCTGTTTGGAATCTAGTCCATGGCGCCGGAGATTTCCACGCCAGCCATACTGCTGCGCCGCACCGAATACGGCGACTACGACCTCATCCTCACTTGCCTGACGCTGTCCCAAGGCAAGATATCCCTCATGGCCAAGTACGCCAAAAAGAGCAAAAAGCGTTTTGCCGGAGCGCTGGAGCTTTTCACGGAACTCAGCCTGGTGTGGGCCGCGCCACGGGGAAAGGCCATGCCCGTTCTGCGCGAGGCCAGCATCATCAACCCCTTTGCCGGTATCCGCGCCGACGTGCTCAAGACGGCCTACGCCAGCTACTGGACGGAGATGGTCGCCCTGTGGCTGGAGAGCGGCACCCGCCAGGAGGCGGTGTTCGAGCTGCTGCGCTACGCCCTGGATGCCCTGGACCGGGATGCCGTCGCTGCCGAGGTTGTGAGCCTGATTTTCCAGGTGCGTTTCCTGAGCCTGGCGGGTTTTCTACCCGATTTGCGGCACTGCAGCCGCTGCCGCAGGCCCGTGGAGACCGCATCGTCCGGACTTTTCGGTTTCGACGTGGCCGGCGGCAGCCTGGCCTGCCCCGCCTGCCGGTCGCCGCGGCCGGATACACGGCACACCCTCGCAAAGGGCAGTATTATGCAGCTGCTGTGGATCGCCGAAACCGATCTGTGCCGGGTGGACCGCTTGCGTTTTTCACCCCGGCAGCTGAGCGAAACCACCGATCTGCTGGAAACCTTTATTCCTTATCACCTGGGCCGCCTTCCCCGCAGCCTGAAATTCCTGCGCCAGGTTAGGCCCGGCGGCCGGGCCGCCAAGTGACGAGCCGGCCAGGAGACACAAAGCGGAGGCCCCATGCCAGCCCTGAGAAAAAACAGCCCTTCATGGAATCCCATTGAGACGTCGGCTCCCTGCCGGGTCGATCTCGGCGGCACCTTCGATCTCAGCACCTTTTCCTACGCCCTGCGGCGCCTGTCTCCGCTGACGTTCAACATAGCGGTGGATCTCAGGACCCGGGTGCGTCTGCGCCCCTTTGACGCCGGGCAGGTGAAGGTGTCGTCGGCAGGATTTGAAAGCGCGGTTTTCGAGGCGCGGCAGGCGCCCTTCGACCACCCCCTGGGGCTGATGTTCGCCGTGGCCGCCCATTTCGCCGCCGATGGCGTCGCCATTGAGATCCACTCGGCTTCGCCGCCGCGCAGCGCCTTGGGCGGGTCGTCGGTGGCCGCCGTGGCCCTGGTGAAGGCGCTGGACACGCTGGTGCGGTGCCGGACCGGGGAAAGCCCGTTGGGCCGCGGCCCGGGCGCCGTGGCCCTGACGGCCCATGGAATCGAGGAGGGCGTGCTGCGCATGCCCTGCGGGTTCCAGGATCAGCTGGCCGCCGTTTACGCCGGGGTCCACGCCTGGCACTGGCGCCCGGCGGCCGGACGGTTGCCCTACCTCCGCCGGCCGGTGATCAAGAGGGCGGGGTACCGGCGGCTGGAGCGTCACCTGCTGCTGGCTTACTGCGGCGCGCCGCACAGTTCGGTGGACATCAACGGCCGCTGGGTGGACGGCTTCGTGGCCGGTCGGCACCGCCGACTGTGGGAGGAGATGCTGGCCTGCACGCAGGGGTTCGTCGAGGCCCTGGCCGGCGGTGATATCGACAGCGCCGTCGGCTGCATGCGGCAGGAGCTGACCCTGCGGCGGCGGATTACGCCCGACGTACTGGATGAAACCGGCGTGCTGCTGGCCCGTGCGGCCGAGGAGGCCGACTGCGGGGCCCGGTTTACCGGTGCCGGCGGCGGCGGATGCCTGTGGGCCTTGGGACCCGTTCCAAATATTGACAGGCTCGAAAAGACGTGGGAAAGTATTGTTTCGACCAGAGCGGGCGCGCGGTTGTTGCCGGTGAAAGTGGCGGCCCGGGGCGTGTCCATAGACCTCAACGAATAAATGTTTACCGAAAATGTGGGGATAAAAGATGAATTTTCAAGATGTCATCCTGTCGCTGGAAAAATTCTGGGCCCGCAAAGGCTGCATCATCGTCCAGCCCTATGACCTGGAGGTGGGCGCCGGTACGTTTCACCACCACACCACCCTCAAGGCCCTGGGGCCCGAACCCTGGAACGTGGCCTATGTGCAGCCCTCGCGCCGCCCCACCGACGGCCGCTACGGGGAAAACCCCAATCGCCTGCAGCACTACTACCAGTACCAGGTGATCCTGAAGCCGTCGCCGCCCAACGTGCAGCAGCTGTACCTGCAGAGCCTCAAGGTGCTGGGCGTCGATCCCCTGGACCACGACATCCGCTTCGTCGAAGACGACTGGGAGTCGCCCACGCTGGGGGCTTCCGGACTGGGCTGGGAAGTGTGGCTGGACGGCATGGAGATCACCCAGTTCACCTACTTCCAGGTGGCCGGCAGCATCGAACTGCACCCCATTCCGGTGGAGCTGACCTACGGCCTGGAGCGCATTGCCATGTACCTGCAGGGCGTGGATAACGTCTACGACCTCATGTGGAACGACGAGGTGACCTACGGGCAGGTGCACCACCAGCAGGAGGTGGAGCAGTCCACCTACAACTTCGAGGAGGCCGATGTGGACATGCTGCTGGCGCTCTTCAACCGTTACGAGGCCGAATCGCGCCGGATGGCCCAACGGGGCCTGGTGCTGCCGGCGTACGAGTTCTGCCTGAAGTGCTCCCACACCTTCAACCTGCTGGACGCCCGCGGCGCCATAAGTGTGGCCGAACGCACGGCCTACATCGGGCGCATCCGCAACCTGGCCCGCGCCAGCGCCGAGGCCTATCTCAATCAGCGCCAGGAAATGGGGTATCCCCTCATGGCCGCCGGTTAACACGCACCGGCTTTCCTCCCGGAAGCCGCCGACCCTGTCTGCAAGGAGAACACATGGACACGTTATTGCTAGAAATTGGAACCGAAGAGATTCCGGCCGGCTACATCCGGCCGGCCCTGGAGGCCCTTTCCGCTGAACTGCTCAGACAGCTGGACCGGGCCCGCATAGACCACGGCTCTGCCGCTACCTTCGCCACCCCGCGCCGTCTGGCGGTCACCGTTGAGGCGGTGGCCCCCAAGCAGCGCTCGGTCACCGAGGAGATCTCCGGCCCCCCGGAGAAGGTGGCCTTCGACAGCCAGGGGCAGCCCACCATGGCGGCCGCCAAGTTCGCCGAAAAAGTCGGTTTGCCGCTGAAAAAGCTGCGTGTCGAAGAGACCGCCAAGGGGCGCTACCTGGTGGCCCGCAAGACCCAGCGGGGGCTCGCCAGCCGGACGCTGCTGAAGGAGATCCTGCCGCGCGTGATCCTGTCGATACCCTTTCCCAAGACCATGATCTGGGGAGAGCTGCACATACGCTTCGCCCGCCCCATCCACACCCTGGTGGCCCTGCTGGGCAAGAGCCTGGTCTCCTTCGAGCTGGGCGGCATTCGCAGCGGGCGCACCACCCCGGGGCACTTTTTCATGCACCCCCGGAAGATCAGGCTTGACGATGCCGACAGTTACGTGGAAGCCCTCCGAGCCGTGGATGTGGTGGTGGACATCGACGCCCGCCGCGAGGCGGTGCGCGAAGGGGTGGCCCGGGCAGCGGCTGACATGGGCGGAAAAGTCCTCCCGGACGACGAGCTGCTGGACATCGTCACCAACCTGGTGGAGCTGCCCTTTCCCACGGCCGGCCGTTTCGACGACGAGTTCCTGGAGCTGCCTGACGAAGTACTGATCACCGCCATGCGCGAGCACCAGAAGTACTTTGCCGTCGCCGATGAAAATGGGCGCCTGCTGCCGGGCTTCATCGCCGTCAACAACACCCGCGCGCGCGACATGGGCCTGGTGGCCCAGGGCCACGAGCGCGTCATCCGCGCCCGTCTGGCCGACGCCAAGTTTTTCTACCGCGCCGACCTGCAGGAAAAGCTGGACGAGCGCTGCGAGAAGCTCAGGGGCGTGCTGTTTCACGCCAAACTGGGCACGGTTTATGACAAGGTGCAGCGAGTGCGCCGCATCGCCGTATACCTGGCCCGTCAGGCCGCCGACGCGGCCGGCGTTTCCGAAGATACCCTGGCCGCCCATGCCGACCGTGCCTCCTGGCTGAGCAAATCCGACCTGGTCAGCCAGATGGTGGGCGAGTTTCCCAAGCTGCAGGGCGTCATGGGCCGTATCTACGCCGAAAAGGCCGGCGAGCCACCCGAGGTGGCGGCGGCCATCGAAGAGCATTACCGGCCCACCTATTCAGGTGGCCCGCTGCCCGGGACCCTGACCGGCGCCATCTGCAGCATTGCCGAGAAAATCGACTCCATCTGCGGGTTTTTCAGCGTCGGCCTGGTGCCCACCGGCGGGGCCGATCCCTACGCCCTGCGCCGCCAGGGCATCGGCCTGGTGCAGATCATGCACGACCGCGACTTTTCATTTTCCATCAACGCACTGATCCGGCAGGCGCTGGCGGGCTTTACGGTCGCCGACGATGCCGAGCGGGAGCGCGTGACCGCCCAGGTGGCGACCTTCCTCGAGCGCCGCATGGCCCACCTGCTGGCCGAGGAGGGCTTTTCCCGGGACGTCATTGCCGCCGTACTGGCCGTGTCGGCCGACGACGTGCCCAATGTCTGGCAGCGCGTGGCGGTGCTGGAAAAGCTGAAAGCCGCCGCGGATTTCGAGCCGCTGGCCGTATCCTTCAAGCGGGTGGTGAACATCATCCGCAAGTCCGGAGAGCAGCAGGCCGATGCGGTTGACGAGGCCATCTTCCAGGATGCGGCCGAAAGCGGGCTTTACAGCGCCTTTCAGGAGATCGACCGGCAGGTGTCGTCCCAGCTGTCCCGCGGGGATTTCGAGGCCGCGCTGGCCGCCATCGCCTCGCTCAAGGGGCGCGTGGACGCCTTTTTCGACGCCGTCATGGTCATGGCCGACGATGCCGCCCTGCGCACCAATCGTCTGGCGCTGCTGGGAAAAATAGCCGGCCTCTTTGCGCGCTTCGCGGATTTTTCAAAAATCTCAACCTGAAAAGGAACCCCATGCCTTTCGATCCAGATAAAGACGTCGTACTCAAACAGTGGCGCTGTGATGACACCGGCCTGATCATTTCCATCAACCAGTACGCCGGCGGACAGCCCAAGCTGCAGATCGGACCGCGCATCCTCAAGAAGAAGGACGGCAGCGACCGGGCCCCGGTGCGCGCCGGCCGGTTGAGCATCGAAGATGTTCTGTGGCTCTACGACATCATCGACGAGATCAAGGACGAACTCAGTGCGCTGGCAGGCCCCCAGTAGGTTGGACCGGTGGAGCAGACGGTGAAAAGTGTGCCCGATGACGCCATCGTCAAGCCCGTACGCGGAAAACGCTCTCCCCGGCTGGGGCCGGTGGCTGTCATGGCCGCCACGCGGCCGGACCTCAAGCGCATCTGTGGGCTGACCGGGCTGGACGGCGGCCGGCGTCACCCCCTCTATATCAGCGAGTTGATCGTTTCCGGGGAGGCCGCCGGAGGCCCGGCCGTGGTGGGACCCGTGGTGGGGGCGCCCTATGCCGCCATGATTCTGGAGACCCTCATCTGCTGGGGCGCCCGCGAGATTATTTTCTGCGGCTGGGGCGGTGCAATCTCTTCCCGGGCCGCCATCGGCGACCTGCTCGTCCCGCGGCGGGCCTTCATCGACGAGGGCACGTCGCGGCACTACGGGAAACAGCGGGAAGGAACGCCGACGGAAGACGAAACGGCACTTTTCTCGGTGCCTTCGGAAGACCTCGCGCGGCAGTTGGCACAGGCCGTGCGCAGAGAAGAGCGCGAGGCCCTGGAAGGGCCGGTGTGGTCCACCGACGCCATCTACCGGGAAACCCCGCGACAGGTCCAGCGCTACCGGCGGCTGGGCTGCTTGGCCGTGGAGATGGAACTCTCGGCGCTCTTTTCGGTGGCCGCCTTCCGGCAGGTGGCGCTGGCCGGCGTGCTGGTGGTGTCCGACGACCTGTCGACGCTCCACTGGTGCCCCGGATTCCGGGAGCCGGCCTTTCGGCAGGGCCGGCACGCCGCCTGCCGCGCCGTGGCCGATCTGGCGCTGCACCGCCTGGAAGCATTTTCGACATAGAGCCAGAGCCTTCTCGGCTCGTCGCTGATCAATCCGAAGGCCCTGGGAAGTGAAACACTTTGTGCCTATGTGCCTTTGTCCCTTTGTGCCTTGAAAAAAATGAAAAACGACATCGACAGGCTGGCGGCGGATCTCGAAAAGTACAACCAGGCTTACCGCCGCGGGCAGCCGCTGATCAGCGACGGGGAGTACGATGCCCTGGTGGAGAAGCTTCGTCAGCTCGATCCCCAGCATCCCTTCCTGCAGCGGGTGGAGCCCGAGGTTTTCGAGGCCCGGCGGGAGATCCGCCATCCCATGCCCATGCTGTCCACCGAAAAGGCATACACCCGCGACCAACTGCAGCGTTTTGTGCACCGGGTGGAAAAGGAGGCCCGCCAGCTGGGCATCGACCGGGTCCTCTTCCGGGTGACCCCCAAGCTGGACGGCCTGGCCGCCCGTGACGACGGCGATGTTTTCGTGTCGCGGGGAAACGGCGAGGTGGGCTTTGAGATCAGTAGCGCCTTCGAAAAGGGCGTCATCCCCCTGGGCGGCCGGGGAAAGGGCCTGGGGGAGATCGTGATTTCAAAGTCCTATTTCCAGGAGCACCTGTCTTCCGAGTTCGAGCATCCGCGCAACATGGTGGTGGGCATCATCGCCTCGGACGTCCTGAACGAGCATGCCAAAAAGGCCCTGCAGGACGGCGCCGTGCATTTCGTCCCTTACAGTGAGCTGCCCGACTGGACCGGTACCGGCGAGGAAATGGTAGAGAACATGGCGGCTATCACCGAGGAACTGATGGCCGAAGTGGACTATCCCACCGACGGCATGGTGGCCGAAGTGACCGATGAGCGCTTGCGTGCCCACATGGGGGCCACGGCCCACCACTATCGCTGGCAGATCGCCATCAAAACACGCGGGGAAACGGCCGTGACCACCGTGGAAGACATCCAGTGGCAGGTGGGCCGCACCGGCAACGTGACCCCGGTGCTGCAGGTGGCGCCGGTGTCGCTCTCCGGGGCTACCATCCGGCGGGTGACGGCCCACCATGCCGGCATGGTGCGCGATATTCGCCCTGGCCGCGGGGCGCGCATCGAGATCATTCGCAGCGGTGAAGTCATTCCCAAAATCGAACGGGTGATTGAACCTTCGGACGACTTCACGATTCCGGAGGAATGCCCGACCTGTGCGGGTCCCCTGGCCTGGCAGAACGATTTCCTGAAGTGCCGCAATCCCGCCTGCCGGGCACAGGCAGAGCAGCGCATCCGCTACTGGTTCCAAACCCTGGGAAACGCCGACTGGTTCGGCATCAAGACGGTTCAGAAGCTGGCGGCCGCCGGGTACGACACCCTGGAAAAGATATATGCCATGCGGCGGGAGGATTTCGAGAAGCTGGGGTTCGGCCCGGTGCAGTCCCGCAATCTGGCCGAGGCGCTGGAGCTCAGCCGCACCAGGCCCGTGGAAGACTGGCGTTTTCTGGCCGCTTTCGGCATACCCGACCTGGGCAAGGGCGAGAGCCGGCGGCTGCTGACTTTCTTCCCCCTGGAGAAACTGCCGGAAGTAAAGGCCGAGGACATCGAAAAGATTCGCGGGTTCGGCGAGATCACCAGCCGTTCCATCACGGAGGGGTTGGTCGCCGTGGCGGAGACTTTCCGGCACATGCTGGCGCTGGGATTCAACTTGCAGAAGACACCCCTGGCCGGGGAGGAAGCAGAACTTCAAAGCCCGGTGGCCGGCAAGGGCATCGTTTTTACTGGCAAGATGCAGACCGGTTCACGGGAAGAGATGCAGGCCGAGGCGCGCCGGCTGGGCGCCCGGGTGCAGAGTGCCGTGAGCAGTAAAACCGATTACCTGGTCTGCGGCCAGAAGGTCGGCCGCACCAAGCTGGAAAAGGCCCGGCGGCTGGGCGTTACCATACTGACCGAAGAAGCGTACCGCCAAATGATCAGGGAAGCGGGACAATCAGGAGGTGACCGATGAGCGACCATGTGCGTGTGCACGTTATCATCAGCGGTCGGGTGCAGGGCGTGTTTTTCCGCATGGAAACCCAGCGGGCCGCCCGGCGCCTGGGGGTTACGGGATGGGTCCGCAATCTGCCTGACGGCACCGTGGAGGCCGTCCTGGAAGGTTCCCGCAGCCAGGTGGATGCCATGCTGGACTGGTGCCGCCAGGGACCACCGTCGGCGCGGGTCGATGATTTGAGGATTCAGGAACAGTCTGCTGCAGGTGAATTTGAAGGATTCGACGTCAGGTACTGACGAGGTGCCAGGGGTGTGAGGTATCAGGCGTCAGGTGTCCGTAAAAAAAGGAAATCATTGTAGCGGCCATGTCAGGCAGGATGGTAAATCATCCGTGCGCTTTTTGCCCGCAAGGCCTTTGCTGACAGCTTTTTTGCCAAGTAGCAGCGGGCCGGTGCCCGGTATCGGTCTTGGATGGTTGTGGCTTGGCACTGAAAGTGAGAAAGGTGTAAACCGAACGCAACAGGCGGACCTCAACGGTAGCGGCCATTGCAAAACCCTCTTTGGCTCAGCCGGCAGCTGAAACATAAAGAGTGTTTTCCAGCGGCCGCCTGTCATGGCATCCGCCTGTTGTGAGAAGATGTGGTCTAGATGGCGTCTTTTAACTTCTTGCCGGGTTTGAATTTGACGACATTGCAGGCCTTGATCTTGATGGCTTCACCGGTCTGAGGGTTACGTCCCTTGCGGGCTTTGCGGCGGACTTTTGAAAAAGTTCCAAAGCCCACCAGCGTCACTTTGCCGTTTTTCTTCTTCAGCGCTTTGGTGACGCCTTCCATGAAGGAGTCCAGCGCCGTTGCGGCGGCTGCCTTGGAAATCCCCGCATCCTTTGCCATTTTTTCCACCAGTTCCGACTTTGTCATGATGTCTATCCCCCTTTCCTGTTACGAATTGCGCATACGGCATTTATGCCTGATTTTCTTGCAGATACTGCAGCTTTTTTTCGATGTCAACATAAAACAGCATCCATCAAGCATTTTTGGAGTTTTTTTCCTGTAAAGTGCTTCCCGACACGCTTTTACAGGTTCTGCATGCCGCAAACCCGGCTTGATGGCGGGTTTGCGGCAGAGGCGTATCGGCCAAAGCCGGGTAGGGACCGGTATCCTGCCCCACAGGGATTCTAGAACAGGGCTTCGGTGAACCTGGCCGGGTCGAAATCCTGGAGATCTTCTATGCTTTCCCCCACGCCGATATAGGCCAGCGGCACCTGCAGGGCGCCGCAGATGCCGATGACGATGCCGCCCTTGGCGGTGCCGTCCAGCTTGGTAAGACAGATGGCGGTGACGCCTAGAGCTTCGTGAAACATGGCGGCCTGGGACAGGGCATTCTGTCCTGTGGTGGCGTCCAGCACCAGGAGGATTTCGTGGGGGGCGCCGGGCAGCTTCTTGGCGATAGTGCGGCGTATTTTTTTGAGCTCCTCCATCAGGTTGACCTTGGTGTGCAAACGCCCGGCGGTGTCTACCAGCACGACGTCCCTGTCGCGGGCCAGGGCGGCCTCGACGGCGTCATAGGCCACTGCGGCCGGGTCCGAACCGTGGCGGTGCTTGATCATGTCGGCGCCGGCGCGCTGCGCCCATATATTCAGCTGTTCCATGGCCGCCGCGCGAAAGGTGTCCGCCGCCGCCAGTAGCACTTTCCTGCCGGAGGCCGCATAGCGGGCCGCCAACTTGCCGATGGTGGTGGTTTTGCCCACGCCGTTGACGCCCACCACCATGATGACCCGCGGTTTGACGTCGCGGCCATCGTCCGTTGCGGCGCTGCCGCATTTTTCCAGGATGGTCAGGATCTCTTCCCGCAGCACCCGCTTGAGTCCGTCGCCGTCTGAAAATTCACCGCTGCGGGCCGAGATGCGCTCGGTGAGTTCGGTGGCGGTCCGGACACCGATGTCCGAGGTGATCAGGAGTTCTTCCAGGTCCTCCAGGGCTTCTTCGTCCAGGTGCCGCCGTCCGCCGAAGATGCGGTCCAGGCTGCCGGTGAAGGAACGGCGTGTCTTGGCCAGGCCGTTTTTCAAGCGGCCGAACAGGCCGGGGCCGCCGGGTTCTGTGACCGGTTGGGGAGCCGCCGGGGCCGTTTCCCCCCCTGCGGCCGCCGCCGGCGGAGATTCGCCCGCCGGCAGTACTGCGGCCGCCGCTTCCCGATCAACCGCTGTTTCCGTCGACGACAGATCGACGGTTTGGCCGGTATCCGGCTCTTCCACTTCCGGGAGGGAAGGCGTTTCGCCCTCTGCCGGCACCCCTTCCCGATCCCCGGCCTCGGTCGATTCCAGGTCCGCCTCCGCCACTTCCGGTGCCGGAGGCCTGCGCCGCGACATCAGGATGACCAGCACGATGAGAATGACCACCACCGCGATGCCGGCTCCCCACCATACCGGGGATATGTCCCGCATCATGGAATCCAGTAGTTCACTGATACCGCTGAAATCCATTTATTACCCTATCAGCCGAATACTGCCATGAGAAAGCAGAAAATTATCTGGCGCAGAAAAAAATCCCGCGGCCTTACCTGTGGGCAGCCACCGGGCCATCGGTATCAGGGCCCCGGAACAAATCAACTCCACCATCCAGCTGGTCTTTTTGTCCGTGTTCTGCGTTGCATCAGCCGTTACAACCAAAAAGGTTGCGCCCGCTGATGCGCCTTGAACACGAACAAAAATCCGGCGCTCTAT
>CAYUAQ010000079.1:0-21178 GCA_964442705.1 uncultured Desulfobacteraceae bacterium | reverse complement strand
TTTAGGCGAAAGAAGGTGTCAGGTGTCCGCTACAAGGTGTTTACGGCACCATTAAAAAGCTGACAGCTGATACCTGGCGGCTTTCATCCGGTGTCCTCGGAGCGGTTTATGGGTTTGTGGAGAGGGAAGAAGGGCCGGTGGGTGCTGGTCGGCATGGGCGTTCTGCTGGTGGCCGTGGTGGTTTTCCATTTCCTGGTACTGCCGCGGCTGGTCGATTCAGCCACGGTGAAAACCCGCATTCAGCGGCTGGTCCGCGAGCGCTGGGGTGCTGCAGTCGACTTCCAGCAGCTGGCGCTGCACCTGCTGCCGCGCCCCAGCCTGGAATTGAAAGATCCGGTTCTGTCCATCCCGCCCAATATTCGTGCCAAGGCCGTATCCCTGCGTCTCTTCCTCCAGATCCTGCCCCTTTTACGTGGGGAGGTGCGCCTCTCAACCGTCCGACTGGAATCCGGGGTCCTGGACCTGACCCTGATAAAAATGCATCAGCGGCAGGCGGCCCTCGAAAGTGCCTTGCCCATTGTCGAGGCCCGCAAAAGCCTGGAAAAAATGATCGCCGCCCTTCCGGAGATGAGGGTCCCCCGCATCGACATGCAGATTGCCGACAGCCGTTTGAACCTCTGGATCGGGCAGCGCCCCGTCATGCAGTACACGCACATCAACGGGAGCCTCCGCGGCAAGGGGGAACGGCGGGAAATGTTTTTCAGATGCACGTCGACCTTGGGACAGCACATCGACGTGCAAGCCTCGCTGAACGTCCGCACCTTCAAGGGCGATGCCGTCGTCCGGCTGTCCCGTCTGCATCTGCGACAACTGGCAGAACAGCTCTTCCCGGGTGCCGATGTCGTGGTCGAGGGCCAGCCCGCTCATTTGGAAATCCGGCTGCAAGCCGACGGGCCCTCCCACGTCAAGGCGCAACTGCAGGGAGCCGTCCCCTCTCTGCGGTTGCGGCGGGCCGGAAAGGCCTTCGACATCCGCTGTCCCGAAATAAGGGGCGACATGGCGTTGACCGGAGACGTCATCGATCTCTCCTTGTCCCGGGTGCTTCTGACGCGCCCCGCCATGGAACTGGCCGCCCGGATCAGGTTGGATCCCGCCAAACCCGCTGTCGAGCTCAAGGTGCAGGGAGACCGGGTGGATGTCGACGCCCTGCGAAAAATTTGCCTGGGCCTGCTGAGTGACAGCGAAACCGTGCGGGACATCTTCGATGTCGTGAGGGGCGGCCAGGTTCCCCGCATCACGGTGACCTCCCAGGGCAAATCCCCGGCCGAACTCGGCGACATGGACCACCTGGTCATCCGGGGAGAAATGCTGGAGGGGGAGATCCATGTCCCCGGCGGGCAGCTGGACCTGAAGGAGGCCGCGGGCCGGGCCGTTATTTCCAGGGGTATCCTGGTGGGGGAAAATCTATCGGCCCGGCTGGGTAATTCGAGGGGAGAGGGGGGGGTGCTGCGGCTGGGCCTGGTGGGCGATGCGAGGCCGTTTCACCTGGACATCGGGGTGCAGGCCGACCTTGCCGATTTGCCTCCGGTCCTGGGGAGGCTGGTCGGCAACCGCGACTTTCAGCGGCAGCTTGCCTTGCTCAATGAATTCAAGGGCCGTGGCCGCGGCAAGCTGGTGCTGGGCGAAAGCACCGATGACGTGAACGTCACCGCCGATGTTGACAGTTTTCATCTCGAAGCGCGCTACCAGCCGATGCCTTTTCCCATCAAGGTCTCGGCGGGCAGCTGCCGCTATCGGGACACCGGCTTTGAGGTCGGAGGGCTGACCGGCCGTCTGGGGCCCGCCTCTTTTACAGGCCTCAACGGTGCCCTGGACTGGCGGAAAGCGCCACATCTGCAAATCGATTCCGGCAAGCTTGATGTCGTTTTAAAAGATCTTCTGCCGGGGCTGTCGTCCTTCAAACGACGGGCTGGACTTCAGCAGTACTACGCCGGCGGAAAAGGCGTCGTGGCGTTGGCATCGGTCAGCCTCAAGGGCCCGCTTCTCAGTCCCCGGCAGTGGCGGTTCGCAACCTCCGGCAGCGTCGCGGATGTGGTCTTGAAGGTGCCGTCACCCTCGGGGCCGACGACGATTGTGTCGATGGCGTTCAGGGCCGATAACAGGGAATTTTCTTACACCGATGCCCGGGTTCACTGGCTGGACGCCGACCTGAAGGTATCGGGGCGCCACCGGGATTACCTGCAACACATGGATAAAAACGGCCGCTTGCGCATGAAGGGCCGGCTGGGCGTGCGCACGATGGCCTGGCTTTCGCAACACACCCTGCTTCCCGCTCAGGTCAAATTGCACCCCCTGACCCTGTCCGCCGCCCAGCTGGACTGGGATGAGAGCGGTAAAACGGCTTTTACCGGCTCCATGACCACCGATAAAGGCGGGCAGATTTCACTGGATCTTGTCTACAGCCCGGACGAACTCAATATGAAAAGGCTGCTCATCGATGACCGGCAATCCCATGCCGCCATCGGGTTCGTTCTCCGGGACAAGAGCGTTGATCTTTCCTTTGAGGGAAACCTCACCAAGGCCTCAATGGATTGGATCCTGGCCAGAAACGACATTCTGGACGGGTCGATAAGGGGCCGTTTTAAAGCCCACATCGATGTTGATCATCCCTATGATTCCACGGCACAGGGGCAGCTTGAGGGAACGAACCTGAATTCTGTCTGGGGGTTCGGGATACCCGTAAAGATACACCGCTTTTCGGTGCGCGCCGACGGGTCGCACATCGATCTGGCATCTTCCGAGTTCAGCTGGCGTGACAGCACCATGCAATTGGCAGGGGAGGTGTCTTTTGGCACCCGGAAGATAGCCGCGGATCTGCGCCTGACAGCCGACGAAATCAAGGGTGAGGAGCTGGTCAAGGCCTTGGGGCGGGGCGGGCGACAGTCCGGTGAAGACACGTCAGGCCTGTCGCTGCCGTCGACCGTCACGGGGCGCCTGCGTGTCGATGCCGCGCGGTTTCTCTACGGTGGCCTGACCTGGAAACCGCTGCAGGCCGACCTGTCCCTGAGCGGCAGGGGATTGGACATCGATGTGACCAAGGCTGACATGTGCGGCATCGCCACGCCGGGAAGCATCCACGTCAGCCCGCAGAATTTCATCGAGGTGGATTTCAGACCGGCGACCGCCAATCAGCAGCTTGAGGAGATCCTGTCCTGCCTGTACGGTGACACGGCCAGGCTTCAAGGCCGGTATGACTTCAACGGTCGGGTTTCCGGGCGGGCTCCCGCCGATGGGCTGATCAAATCCCTGCATGGCAGCCTGTCGTTCGAAGCACGCAACGGGCGGTTTTACTATGATGTGCTGCTGCTGACGGTGCTGGACTATCTGAATGCCGAAAAAATCATCGCCGACCACATCGGTGATGTGCGCCGCGAGGGAAGAGCCTTTCGGTTGATTTCCATACGCGCCCGGCTGGAGGGAAATAAAATCATTGTCGAAGAAATGGAAATGGACAGCGAGGTCATTAAGCTGGCCGGGGAGGGGACCATCGGCCTGGCGGATCACAGCCTGGATCTCAACCTGCTCGTGGCGGTGGTCAAGACCGTGAACCGGGTTGTCGACAAAGTGCCGCTGCTGGGCAGTATTATCGACGACATGCTTTCGGTGCCCGTCAAAGTGGAGGGGGCCTGGGAAAAGCCGCACGTGCGGCCCCTGGCGCCTTCGGCTGTCGGGTCGGAGCTGACCGGTATCATGAAAAAGATCCTTTCCCTCGGCAGGAAGTAGGCCCCTTTTTCGGCCGGTTCCGGGGTGTAAAAAGCCCCAGTGGCATGACCGCCGGTACCGGTGCAGGCGCATACACAGTGAAACATGGCAAGGAATCGCAATCGACATGAAGCGACTGACAACCAAAACCCGCTTTCGAATCGGAGCGGCCAGCATACTGTTGATCATATGCACCAGTGTGGCGGCCGTTGCTCACCTCTATCTGAAGAACCTGGCCGCCGAACGGATTTTCAGGGAAGCGGAGATCTTTATCGCCACTGCCGATGCTACGCGGACCTATGTCAAGGACGTGCTGCGCCCGGAAGTCCAGTCCCGGCTTCCTGAGGATGCCTTTTTCCCCCATGCCATGTCCACCTCCTTCGTGGGGCGGGAGATCATGGCGCGGCTGCGTCAGCGATTCACCGACTTTAGCTACAAGCGGGCGGCCATGAACCCGGTTAATCCCATCAACAAGGCCGACCAGCTGGAAGGCAAGATGCTGCTGTGGTTTTCCGAGCACCCCGGGGCCGACGAATGGCAGGGGATGATTCACAAGGGCAGCCAATCGTACTATGCCCGTTTCCGGGCGATTTACGCCGAAGCCGAATGCCTGCGCTGTCACGGGAACCCCGCCGACGCCCCCGCCGGCATGCTGGAAATATACGGCCGCGACAGCGGTTTTCAGTACAAGGTGGGAGAGGTCGTGGCGACCGACACCATCTACATTCCTGTGGATGCGACCTTCGTACGGATCAAGGAGACGGCCTGGAACGTCTTTTTGATAGCGGGCGTAACCCTGCTGGCCTTTTTGGGACTGTTCTACTGGCTGTTCAACCGCACCGTGATCCGGGAAATGAAGGGCCTGCTGGGGCGTTTTCGGTCCATCCGGGACACGGTGCCGGATTCCGAGGAAGTGCGGCCGGTGCCGGCAGGTGACGAGTTCGATCAGGTCAAACTGGCCATGGAGCGGGTTGCCGAGGACCTTCGACACACCCACCGCCGCCTCAAGACCTCCGAGGCCAAGTACCGCTCCCTTTTTGAGACCAGCAGGGACCCCATCCTGATCTGTGACGATCAGAACCGGCTGGTGGACATCAACGCCGCCGGCTGTCAGCTGTTCGGCTTTGCCGACCGCCGCGAGGCCCTGTCCATCGAAACTTTTTACCAGCTGTTCTGGGATACCCGCCAGGCCCGCGCTTTCAAAAAAGAGGTTTTGGAGGTCGGTTTCGTCGATGGCATGGAGGCCGCCATGGTCAACCGTCATGGAGACAAACTGCAGACCCTGGTATCGGCTACCGGCAGAAAAGACGGCGACGGCCGTCTTATCGGCATCGACATGCGCCTGCACGACATCACCCGCCGTCGAAAGCTGGAACGGCAGATGGCCCGCACCGAGAAACTGGCTTCCATCGGCCATCTGGCCTCGGGGGTCGCCCACGAGATCAACAACCCCCTGGGGGTAATCGCCTGCTATGCCAATCTGATCGCCCGGAGTCCGGTGGTGGACGGGGCCGTGCGCAGTGACTTGGCCGTCATTCAAAAGCATACCACCCAGTGCAAGTCGGTGGTCGAGGCCCTGCTCAACTTCGCCCGCGTTTCGTCGCCCAGCAAGGCGCCCAGCGATATCGTCCAATGCCTGAAGAATATCCTGGCGGTTCTCGAACCGCAGATGAAAAGGGAAAACATTCTGCTTTCCCTGGATCTGGGCGATGGCCCCTGCATCCTGACGGTCGATGCCGGCCAGATGCAGCAGGTTTTCATGAACGTAGTGCTTAATGCCATTCAGGCCATGGCCGGCGGTGGTCGTCTGGAAGCCGCAGTCGAACGCCGGCCGGACCAAGGGCGTTTGTGGATCCATGTCCAGGACAATGGACACGGGATTGCGGAAAAACACATGAGCAGACTCTTCGATCCCTTTTTTACCACCAAGGAGCAGGGCGAGGGAACCGGCCTGGGATTGGCGGTCAGCTACGGTATCGTTCGCCAGCACGGCGGAGACATCGTGGTGACGAGCACCGTGGGTAGGGGTACCACGGTGTCCGTGTGGCTGCCGCTCGATTTCCGGGAACACGAGGGGGGAGAATGGCGTGAACACTGACACCATCCTCATTGTGGACGACGAAACAGACCTGCTTCACGGGCTGCGCCGGACCCTGGAGCCGGAAACAGGGGCCCGGATTCTCGTGGCCGAAAGCGGTTCCAGGGCCCTGGCGGCGATGGCTGCCGAGCCGGTGGACGTGGTTCTGGCCGACATCCGTATGCCGGAGATGGATGGGATGGCCCTCCTGGAGAGGATTCGGGCCATCGATCCGGCCATAACGGTGATCATCATGACCGCCTACGGCACCATTGAAAAGGCCGTCGAGGCCATCAAGGCCGGTGCCTATGATTTCATCCAGAAGCCCCTCGACGAACAACGCCTGGTGCACCTGCTGCAAAAGGGGCTGGAGCGCAACCGCCTGGTGCGGGAGGTCAATCGTCTGCGTGAGACGGTCCGGCGCCAGGAACCCCTGTCCGATATGATAGGACAGAGCCGCGCCATGCAGCAGGTGTTTTCCCGCATCCGCATGCTGGCCGGCTCGGATGTCACCGTATTGATTCGCGGCGAAACCGGCACCGGCAAGGATCTGGCCGCCCGGGCCATTCATCGCCTGAGCGCTCGCTGCGCAAACCCCTTCGTTACGGTCAACTGTCCGGCGCTGCCCGAAAGCATCCTGGAAAGCGAGCTGTTCGGCTACCACAGGGGCGCCTTCACCGGTGCCGACAACGACCGTCCGGGCCTTTTCGACCAGGCACAGGGAGGGACGATTTTCCTGGACGAAATCGGCGACCTGAGCCTTTCGGTGCAGACCAAACTGCTGCACGTGCTGCAGAACAAGGAGATCCGGCCCCTGGGAGCGGCCGGCGGTCACCGTGTCGACGTGCGCATTCTGGCGGCCACCAACCAGGACCTGGAAGCCGGAATCGATGAGAGCCGATTCCGCCAGGATCTATACTACCGTCTCAATGTGGCCACGGTGGTCATGCCCCCGCTGCGATCCATCCGGGAAGATATCCCCCTGTTGGTGGATCATTTCCTGGAAAAGGCCGCCGCCGAACACAAACACCCCCGCAAGCGCATCACGGTCGAAGTGGTCAACCGGCTGTTGTCCCACCCCTGGCCGGGCAATATCCGCCAGTTGGAAAACTTGGTCCACAACTGGTACGCTCTCACACCGGACACCCTGATTGAAGAAAGGCACATCGCCGTGGACACCACTTTCAAAAGGGCCGAACCTCCGGCGAAGATCGATCTGTCCGTCCCCTACCAGCAGCTCAAGGAACGCGCCATAGAACAGTTCACACGCACCTACCTGGAAGAATTGCTCATACGAAGCCGCGGCAACATCTCCCTGGCCGCCCGTTACAGCGGCATGAAGCGCCAGTCGCTGCAAAAAATCATCCGGCGCTGCGGGATTTCCCCGGAGCGGTTCCGTACGGAATCCTGATGGTGCAGCCGGTGGGCTGCACTGCCGCTTTTGGAATGCAGCGGCACCGCGCGAGACCGGAAGCCCGCTTTCCTACAGAAAATCCCGTTATTTCAAGAGGATAATTTTAAAGCCACTCACCTTGCGGTCCTCAAGGCCGGGAGCACTGCAGCTGTGAAGTTGCACCGGCAGCCACGATGTGTCACTAATGTTTTATATAACCATATGATTTTGTTATATTAATGAAATTTTCTGTTATCCGGCCCGGCACTTGCACACTTCTTCGTATTCTGACAGTGGCAGGCCCTCGGCCGTCTCTGGGTGTGGCGGCAGGGGGCACATCCAAGTTACCTGCACGGAGGAGGTAAGATTATGGCCGAGGAAAACGGAGCGGAGATCATCAGAGACGTGGGCCGGTGGGAGTGGTCCGAACTGTGGAAGAAGGAAGACTGGTGGGCCATCTGGCTGGGCTTTGCAATCCTGATCGCCGGCATGCTCATCTACTTTCCCCACGCCGGCGCCATGAAGGAAAAGATTCAGGCGGCGGAAGCCAAGTACGGTCAGGCGGCCAAACGCACGGACAAGTTCAAGACCGTGGCCTGGTATCAGCTCTACGATGCCAAGCGAAAGGTCAAGGCCAAAGACATCGCCGCCGGCAAGTGGATGAAAAAATTCACCAGCAAACCCCACAAGTGGTCCAGCAATCCGCTGCAGGCCTTTTTCCTGAGCAAGGAGACGGCCGCCGCCCGCAAGGCCAAGGCCATGGAGAAGTACAACGCGGCCAGGGAAAAGGAGAAGGCCGCCCTGGCCGCTGCCCTGGCGGCCGAGAAGGCCGCGGAGGCGGCCGGATTTGAGGATGCCGCCCTGAACCTGAAGGCCAAGAGCGCCATCGAAAAGTGGCGTGATACGCACCTGGCCACTAGTAAAGCCAAGAAAAAGACCAAAGTCAAACCGTACAACCAGCTCGGGTACCTGATCCTGCTGGGCGTGGGCTTTGCGGTTTTCTTCGGCATCGGCACCGCCGCCATGGGCCGGCCGGTGGGCAAATTCCTGGTCGGGTTCGTCTTCGTCTTCCTGGTGGCCATCCTGGCCTACATCGCCGCCAACCAGGCCACCATGAAGCACTACGGCATCGGGTACGCCGCCTGGGCCATTTTTTTCGGCATGCTGATCAGCAACACCGTGGGCACCCCCAAGTGGGCCATGCCGGCGGTCCAGACGGAGTATTACATCAAGACCGGCCTGGTGCTGCTGGGCGCCAAGATCCTGTTTGAAAAGATCATCACCATCGGCACGGCCGGAATTTTCGTGGCCTGGGTGGTGACGCCCACCGTCTGGCTGCTCACCTACTGGTTCGGCCAGCGTGTGGTTGGAATGCCCTCCAAGCGTCTCAATGCCACCATCTGTTCAGACATGTCGGTGTGCGGGGTTTCCGCCGCCATCGCCACGGCGGCCGCCTGCAAGGCCAAGAAAGAGGAGCTGACCCTGGCGGTGGGACTGTCGCTGGTCTTCACTTCCATCATGATGATCGTCATGCCCGCGGTTATCAAGGGCTTCTTTCCGGTGGACAAGCAGATGATCCTGGGCGGCGCCTGGATGGGCGGCACCATCGACGCCACCGGAGCCGTGGCCGCGGCCGGCGCCTTCCTGGGGGAAAAGGCCCTTTACGTCGCAGCCACCATCAAGATGATTCAGAACGTGCTCATCGGCGTCATCGCCTTCTTCGTGGCGCTGTACTTTACGACCAGGGTAGAGGTGGCTGAGACCGGTATTGCCGTGGGGCCCATGGAAATCTGGTACCGCTTCCCCAAGTTCGTGCTCGGCTTCATCGGGGCGTCCATCATTTTTTCACTGATTTACACCGCCTTCAACAGTCAGATTGACGGCCTGGGATACGCGATGATAGACCAGGGCGTCATCAAGGGCATGAGCGACCTGTTCCGGGGATGGTTCTTCTGCCTGTCCTTCGTGAGCATTGGGCTGGCCACCAATTTCCGGGAACTCAAAGAACATTTCGTGGGCGGCAAGCCTTTGATTCTCTACGCCTGCGGGCAGTCCTTCAACCTGATGCTGACCCTGCTGATGGCCTACATCATGTTCTACGTGATTTTCCCGGGACTCACAGCGCGGATATGAACCACCACAGGCAGTCGGTCTTACGCCCCCGACCGGGTAAGGGTGGGGGCGGTCCGCCTGCCGGAGGAGAAGCAGATGCCCGAATCACCAGACCCCACGGTCAAGAAAAGATCCCGGGGCCGCAGCTGGGCCATCCTGGTATCGGTCTTTGCCGGCCTCTGGTTCTTCGCTGTCTGGGCAGGCCCCTGGCTGGAGAGCCGCATTCCGGTTTTCAACCGTATCGTCGAGACCATTGAAAAACAGGACATCGACTCCGGCGCCTACTTCTACACCGAGATCAAGGCCTCCTACGACGGGGAGCAGTACCTGAAGAGCGCCCTGACAGCCGAGCAGACCCGTGTGTCGCTGCCGTTCCTGTCGGGTGTCTTCATCTGTGTGCTATTGCTGGTGGTAGGGTTCAAGTATCTGCCCAATGACTGACCGCATGGCCTGAAAACGGTGCACTCCGATGCCCGGGCGCGAAAGTGAACCCATGGACCTGGAAACGAAAAAAAAGGCCATCCTGGATCACGAGATCCACATGGCCAATTTGCTGGCGGCAAAAATCATCTACCGACCGGAACTCAGCATCTGGATGATCCTCATTCCGGTAGTCTTCGTGTACTACTTCTGGCGGCTGAAAAAAGTTGCAAGCGGCCGCCGCGAATTCGTACGTCACTGGATGCGGCAGCGGGTCGTGTGTATCGAAGAGGCCTGCCGGGTGGCCGGTGGGGGAAGGCCCGACGGCATTGGGCGGCTGATACCCGAAGAGCGTGTCCCGCCGGCTGCCAGGGATGCTTACGTCAGCTGGGTCGAGTGCCTGTTGCAGCATTACACCGACCTCATGTCCGCCGAGGGCGGCAGCTGGCAGGAACTGGTGCAGGCGGCCTACCGCAAGCGGACCAACTATCTGCTGTTTATCAACCAGCTCAATGAACGCGAGCGGTCCCTCACCGCCGCTCTGGTGCCCGGCCTTGAAAAAGAGACACCCGCTGCCGGCGCCACCGTTCGCCTGATAGACCAGTGGTGCCGCAAGCTGCGCCGCCAGGATGCCGAAAGGGTCTTTGCCTGATCAGCACGCATCTTTATTGGGCATGAGTGACGCCGGCGAGGAAGTCTCTTACGGCCGCGTCTCTCCTGGCATTGGCCTGAAAAATGACCGAGAAGTGGTTGGTGCCCTCCAGGACGACGGCTTCGGCGGCGGGTATTTCCGTCAGCATGCGGTCCAGCGCTTCGGAAGGAAGCAGGATGTCGTCGGGTGACAGCATTCCCTCGGTGGCCTTTATGATGAGCACCGGGCACCTGACATTGGCGTACAGATCGGTGGCGGAGGTTTTGCCGAGATTGCGGAGTTCTTCCACGATGTGTTCGGGCCGCACCCGGGAACGCAGTCCGCCGTCGGCCGTTTCCGTTTCATACTGAAAATAGACCTCGTAGGCGGGCAGCCAGGGGTGCAGAAAGGGCGCCTTCTTCATGTGTTCCAGGTATTCATCAAAGGAGCGGTACACTTTTCCCAGCCGGTCGATGGACGGCTTGATGCCCGCCAGGACGCGGCCCATCTGTTCGGGCGTCAGGACGCCGGCGCCGTCAACCAGAATGACACCCGAGACCCGATCTGGATACCGGGCGGCAAAAGTCAGCACGATCAGGGCACCCAGCGAGTGGCCCATGAGCACCGGCCGCTGCAGGCCCAGGTTTTCCATCAGGCACTCGAGATCCCTGACGTGGTGTTCGACCGAGTAGCCGCTTTCCGGTTTGTCCGAAAGGCCGCGGCCACGCAAATCCAGCGCCAGCACGCGGTAATCGGGTGTGATGGCATTGGCCATGACGTCCCAGCAGCGGCAGTTGGCCGACAGCCCGTGAACGCACAGAACGGGCGGCCTACTCTCGTCGCCGGGCCACTCGGCGCACTGCAGGGTGACATTTCCAGAGCCCTGTACACGCTTGAAAATAGGTGTTTCCATAGCATCCCTTCCAGTTCATTTCTCCCGGCTCGTTTACTTTGCCTGCTCCAGAACCTTTTTGAGAGCGTCCGCGATCTGGCGGCTGAGTCGGGCCAGCGCCCGGCTCTGTGCTTCCACCAGATAGTCGTACCCGCTGCCCTCAGAAGGCTCGCGGATGTCGGTTCTCTGTTTGATAAGAATAGTGTTTTTCACGGTGTCCGCGATGGACCAGCTGGCATGCAGCACCGCGGCTTCGGTGCCGTCGCCATCGAAGCGGTCCACATCGACCATGACCTGATAGCGGATGTGGGCTTCCTGGCGCCAGGGGAAGGCGAACACCTGGTTGCTGCTCAGCAGGAGCGACAGGTTTTGCGTCAGTATTCGCGAAAAAGCGGTTTTGGGTATTTCTGCCCACTGCCGGGAGTCGTGTATCTGCAAACGGTTTTGATCCGTACGGGTGACGATCTGCGGTCGATTGAGGTAATCGGCCATGGACACGGGTCCCACCCCGATGGCGGGCAGATTCACATTGGAGGGGGCCGAAGACCCCGCCTCCGGGAGCGGGCTGAGCATGTAATAATGTAGCGGCGCATTTCCACTCACACAGGCCGCCAGGCCCAGCAGAGCGATCAGAATCAGGCCGGCGGCGGGTTTCCCTGCAAAGGCAACTTTCATCTTATTTCCCCTCCAGCGGTTGTCGGCCCCGCAGCAAGGCATTGGGATTACGGGTGATGTAGTCGGCCAGGACCCGTACGGACCGGGCGGCGTCGCCAACTTGTTTCAGCGTGGTCTGCAGATCATAGACCGTCGAGGAATTCGGGCTCACCATGGCATTCAGGTTGTCGGTAAAATCCCTGAGCCGTTCCAGGACGGTCTGCAGCGTTTCCAGGGCCTTCCTCACGCCGGGTTCCAATTTGTCGACCTCGTCACCGAGACCCTTGACCAGGCTGTTTACGTAGACCAGGGTCTTGTCGAGGTCTGCGGTCAGCACGTCGATTTTTTCGTTGGCATTTACGGCCAGGGTGCGGTAATCTTTGATAACCCCCCGTGCGTCGCCGGCCAGTGGTTTAACCTCCTCGTTGACATTGCCGATGAGGCTGTCGGCACCGGCCAGGACGTTTTTCAGTAGCAGCGGCAGCTGCTTAAACTCCGCCGAACTAATGATGACGTCGAGCCCGTCCATGATGCCGTTGAACTTTTTCGCCAGATCTTTGAGGTTCAGATCCTGGAAGGCCTGCAGCAGGAGTTGAAACGTGGAGGGCAGGGTGGGGATCTGCGGAAGATCCGGGAGCCCCCCCTTCAGAACGGCTTCCGCCTTCATCAGTTTGGCCGGCGTACCGGGGTACACGCCCAGCTGGATCATCAGCTTGGCCGTCACCGGGCTCTGGATATCCAGCTTGGCCCGCAGGCCACGCCGGATGAGCAGCGCTATGTCCTCCCGGATGTGCGGCTTGCCGCTGGTCAGTTTAATGCCCTGCGTATCGATCTGGATGATCACCGGGATCCAGGTAGTCAGGCTGATGGGGTCGGCCACCATGTAGATGTCGGTTACCGAGCCGATTTTAACCCCCTGGAAAACCACGGGCGCACCCTTATCGAGTCCCTTGACGGATCCGTCGAAATAGAGGACGAATTTTTCGGTTTTGGTGAATAATTTTCCGCTTCCGAGAACCATGACGGCGGCCACCACCAGCGCCAGGGCGCCCACCACAAAGGCGCCTATGAGGGTATTGTTCACCGGTTTACTCATTTTTCTTCACCTCTGGTCAGAAAGGCACGCACTTTGGGGTCTTGCGACTCCTGCAGTAGTTTGTGGGGATCACCGTAAGCGATCATGGTACGGGTCTCTACGTCCAGGAAGACCGAGTTGTTGCTGATGGCAAAAATGCTGGGCAACTCGTGGGTGACCATCACCACGGTGGTTTCCAGACTGTCCCGGATTTCCAGTATGAGGTCGTCCAGGCTGCGGGAGCTGATGGGGTCCAGTCCGGCCGATGGTTCGTCGAAAAAGACGATTTCCGGATCCAGTGCGATGGCGCGTGCCAGCCCGGCGCGTTTGCGCATCCCGCCGCTGATCTCCGAGGGATAGTAGGCCTCGAACCCGGCCAGCCCCACCAGGGAGAGCTTGTAGGAGACCAGCTCCTCGATCTCGGCCCGGGACAGATCCGTGTAGGTTTCCAGCGGCAGCGCCACGTTTTCGGCCAGGGTCATGGAACTCCACAGGGCGCCGCCCTGGTAAGTGATGCCGATGCCCCTCATGATATCCTTGCGCCCGGACGGATCCAGCTGCCAGAAGTTGACGTCGTGGTAAAAGACGTCGCCCGTGGCCGGGGCCTTCAGACCGATGAGGATTTTCATGAGGGTGCTCTTTCCGCACCCGCTGCCGCCCATGATGATGAAGATGTCCCCCCGGTCGATATCGAAGGTCAGGTCGCGCATGACCACGAAGCTGCCGTAGGCCATGGTGACATTACGCACCCTGATGATCGCTTCGGAACTCAATTCAGCCCCACCACGTCACAGGCGATGGTGATGAGTGAAGTGGCCACGATGATGGCCACGATGCCGGTGACCACGGCGGACGTGGTGGCTTCCCCCACCGCAGCCGAGTCCCGGCCGCACTGCATGCCCCGCAGGCACCCGGCCAGGGACACCAGTACACCGAAAACGGCGGCGGTGAACAGCCCGATCCAGAAATCCTGCAACCGCACCGCATTGCGTGTCTGGTTGAGATACTCGACGATGTTGATGTCCAGCATGCCCACCCCCACGATGACGCCGCCCAGGACGCCCATCAGGTCCGCGTAGACCCCCAGCAGGGGCATCATGACCATCAGGGCCAGCATGCGGGGCAGAACGAGAAACTCTATGGGTGAGACGCCCAGGGTCTGCAGGGCGTCGATCTCCTCGTTGACCTGCATGGTGCCCAGCTGGGCGGCGAAAGAAGATCCCGTGCGGCCGGCCATGATGATGCCGGCCATTACGGCGCCCAGCACGCGCACCATGGCGATGCCCACCAGGTCCGCCACGTAGATCTGGGCGCCGAAAACCGCCAGCTGAACGGCACCCACGAAGGCAAGGATGAGGCCCACCAGCAGGCTGATCAGGGAGACGATGGGCAGGGCCTCGGCCCCGCAGGCCACGATGAAGTGACCCAGGTCGCTCCGGCGAAACTGGGCTCGGCCCCTGAGAAACTGCACGAAGGCACGGCTGATTTCGCCGATGAAGGTGAGCATGTCGCGGGCGGCCCGGAAAAAGGCGCGTGCTTCCTCGCCCACGATGTAGAGAAACGACCGCTTCGCGTCCACCTGCTGGGCATCGGATTTTCTCGGCACCGCCGTGGCCAGGGCATAAAGCCGGCGCGCGCCTTCAGGCAGTCCCCCGTGGTCCATACGAATCTGCATCTGCCGGCACTTTTCCGCCGCCCTGAGCACAAAGGTCAGCAGGACGCTGTCCCAGTCCCTGAGCTCGGTGGTATCGAAAACCAGGCGTTTGGTGTCCGGTGTCAACGCTTTTTCAAACGTTTCAAAGGCGGGGCGTTCGAGACCCAGCTTCCACGTGCCGGAGAAATGGGCGCACAGGGTGTCGACGTCGGGGCGGCTGAAAGACAGGCCGGCCGGTGTGTGGGAGGCTGAATTGGCTGAACTCATGTTTTTTCTATGGGGCCTCCGGCTGCCACGCCACTGCCGAAGCGACAACACACCCCTCCGCTTGTTCCTTGAGCGTTTGATTGCACTGTGATAGAGGGTATCCTGCTGCCAGCACAGGTTGAGGGAAACGTCACAAACGTTTAATTAACAGGATTGGAAGAAGCGTGTCAAACCCTAAAAACAACGGCCGCCCGGTATCCGCCGAAGCTCCCCGAGGTCCCCTGCTGCTGAAGCGGCTGTTGATCTTTTTTGGCATCATCACCGTTTTTATCGTCGCCTGGGTACTGACAACGTACCTCTCCACGGCCCGTAGCCGGGCGGAAACATTCATGCAGCAGACCATCGAAAAGGCCGGAAACCAGCTGACCAAGTTTTTCGATCCGGTGCAGTCAGCTGCCAGCGTTTTCAAGGGGTGGGCCGAAAGCGGTAAATTCGACCGACTTTCGGCCGGCACCCTCAACGCCCTAGTGGTTCCCATGCTGGACCAGCTTCCGCAGGTGTATTCGCTGGAGGTGTTCGACGCCAGCCGGCTGTTGTACATGCTGCAGCGGGATGACAGGGGCTGGCTGGCATACGAAAATTTTATTTCCCCGGACCGGGATCGGAAAGCCGCGCCCGTATGGGCCCATCTAGGGGCCGACAGTAGTGAAAAGAAACGCTGGCCCGCCGAAGAGACCATCGGCAGCGCAGACCGCCGGTGGCTCGAAGACATGCTGACGACGGGGCGGCAGGGTCCCTTCTGGACCGGTCCCCACCCATTGCCCTTCAAGAAAACGTCGTCCTACAGCAGCGTTGTCGCCTGGAAACAGGACGGTGCGCCCCATGCCGCGGCGCTCAATATCCGTGTGATCGACATTCACCAGCAGCTGGCGTCGCTGCGTTTCACCGACTCCGGCTTCACTTTTCTCTTCGACCCCGACCCGCATGCAGGCCTTGACGTTCCGCAGCAGGGCCTGCCTTACGTCATCGCGGCAGAGAAGGCCGACGAGAGAGCGGGGCCCGTTTTGCGGCAGGCCATCCAAATATGGCGCGAGCGGGGGAAGCCCGTGGATGCGTTCAAGTTTCAGGTCGGCAAAACGCACTGGTGGGGACAGCTGGTGCGGCTGAAGGACAGCAAGGGCAGGGGCGCCGGGCTGGGCGTGGTCGTTCCCGAAAAGGAGCTGCAGGCCCTGCAGCAGCGCGAAGGGTACCTTTACATCCTGGCAGCCCTGGTCGTGCTGTGGATCGGCCTGCTGGTTTTTTCACGCAAGTACCTGCGCGAGTCCGCGCGTCAGCGGTACACTTTTGACACCCGGCAGCTGCCTGAGGGGACCATCCACCGGATGATCGAGGCCGGCGAGAGCGAGAGGCTGGAGTTCAAGTCCACGCTGCGCTGGAACCTGAAGGCCGACAGGCCCGGCAAGGAGATCGAGATGGCCTGCCTGAAAACCGTGGCCGCCTTCCTGAATTCCGACGGCGGCACCCTGCTGGTGGGCGTTGCCGATGACGGCACGGTCGCCGGCATCGAGGCCGATGGCTTTGAAAACGACGACAAGTACCTGCAGCACTTTTCCAATATTTTCAAGCAGCACATCGGTCTGGAGTTTTCGGAGTATGTGGAGTTTGCCCTCAGGCCGGTGGACGGGCGGCAGGTGCTGGTGGTGACCTGCCGCAAGTCGGCCCGTCCCGTTTTCGTAAAAAACAAGAAGGAAGAGCATTTTTTCATCCGCTCGGGACCTTCCAGCAGGGATCTGACCCCCAGCCAGATGCTGGAATACGTGGCTGAACGCTTCGAGTAGCGCTTTGCCAGCAGCTATGAAGCTCTGGTAACCTATTGAAATCCAAAAGTTGCCAGAATACCACCGAATATCGCGGTAACCACGCCCCCCAGGATCGCCAGAATTATAAATGCGGGGATCGATGCCAAGACCCATTTCACCATCAGCGTTACCATCGACATGAAGGGTATTTTGACATCGGTAATGACCACTTTATTGGTGTTTTCCATATGCATGACCTCTCTGCTCTTGTGAACGGGCCGGGCGCGCTGAAGGCGTTGGCGGCCGCCCTGTTTTCATTCTGCCGGGGCGGGGGTTGACCAGGCGGGCTTTTCGCCCTCCCCGACAGGTTCGGGCGAATAGAATTCCATGGGCGCCTCCCTTTCCTCCAAAAAAACACCAGGCTCATCATACGATCCTGCTGTTTTCACGTTTCTGACCTGGTTGAAAACATGGATACCGGCCGGGATTTTACGTCGCCGCCGCCGGAAAGACACAATGAGGGAGTCGTTTCAGTCGTCTATCTGACGCCACGGCTCCCATTGCATCATCAAGTGAGGCGCAGCTAGGGGGTATAGGTGTCTGACCAGATGCCTCCCAGATATAGAACGCACTCAGCCTCCGGGTTCACGCCGGGCGGCGCCGAGTAGGGCACCCACTCGACGTAGATTGGACCCCGCTGGACTTTGCACACCCCCAGCGCGCTGTGATCGTATGAGTCCTTAATCGGGCATTTTTTTAAAGACTTTGTGTCCCCTGGGGCGCACTGCTGACCGGGGGGGCCATAGTGGTTTTCACAGGCATCAATGGTGCTGCAGCTGAAGCGGAATTTGCGGCCCGCTCCTAGTTTTTCCGTTTTGATCTTAATTTTCCTGGTTTTGGCGACATTGCCCTTTAGATCCTTAAAGTAATTCGGTGCCGCATCACCGTCAGGGTTGATGACAAATTCCAGAACCCTGTTTTCGGGCAGGCTGATGCCGCAGTTGTTGCGGCTGATGGAGAAAGTTTTCATGTCCTCGGACCACATTGTATCCGTGCCGGCGTCGATCGGCCAGTCGGCATTGCCTTGGATATCCCACGTACAGCAGCTCATGGGCTCACTGAAGGTGATGTTGAGCCAGCAGGCATCCAACGGCACATTTTTCATAGGTTGGATTTTCTTTACTACGGGCCCCTTAGTATCGCAACGGCCTTTTCTCTTCACATAAACATTGTCGAAGTAAGCCACGAAGGCACCGTTGACGATACGAGTGTTTCCGAAAATGTCTTTTCCGCTCTCAACCCGCATGCCGATAGCTTTGAAGAGTTCGATGGGGTTGCCCATTTTATCATCGACCTTGAAGGTGAAGGTGCCCTGGTCCTCGACGGAAACGGTCACCTGATTGGGCTTGTCAAAAATCGCACTGACGGTGAAGGTTTCCCCAATGGTGCCTATCCAGTTATTAAAATTGGTCTGGTAGGCATTTCCCAGCCATTCCGAATCGTGGTATTCGTCAAGTATGGAGGCCTGACCGGATATATATCCGTTGTCATGAGTGAATTGGTTAGGCACAACCTGAATGGCCTCCCAGATGTAGCGGTGATTGTCAGACGCGGTCCCACGGTGCCAGGCAACAAGGCCCCGGCAATCCTGGTTCCCTGTACAGGATGCAATGGTGACGTCGGCTTTAATGCCGACGATGCTCTCGGGACATTCATTGAAATACAGGTAGCATGGTTCGTCCGGCACCGGAGCTTCTTTTTTGTACGTGAATTTCACTTGCCGGCTTCCATTGTAGTCTTCAATTGAAATGTCGGCCACATCAGAGTGGTCTTCATCTACAGACCATTTTTCATCCCCTGAGAAAGGACCCGCAGGATAGTGCTCGAAGTCACAGTACTTTTTCCATCCGCCCTTGGCCGCCATGCTGTCAACAGAAAAAGATGGCCAGGCAAGTGAAAAGGCGGCAATAAGCATCAACCCTAACCACTTTTTCATTTTCCCCTCCTTTCCAAAGTTGACTCGTAAAGAGTCAGTTTCAAGCGGAAATCAGACCTTCCCGGGAAAAGCGTTGTGAAGCGTTGAGCGGTGAGAATATTCGCCCTTCAGCAGGATTCGAGGAGCTTGCGACGAGTTTTGGAGATACAAAAAACGCTCGACAACGCCCGCAAAGGCATGCAGCTGCGAAAAATTCTGGCTTTTTGCGAGATCATCAACGTTGACCGGTCAGAAAGTTTCGTGGTCAAACCACCCCTAACAATTAAAAGCAAAAAATGTGCCAGTTAAACAGCTCCTCATTACAGAAAAATTAACAATAAAATAAATAAGATAAAAAGATCAAATGGGTATATGGCTGCTAGATTATGAAAAATATATCCCAAAAATATGAATTGATATACTACTAATTAGGAAAAATATGTTCTATTGATTCTCTTCACTGGCGATAATTATGTCAGTTCGTTCAACACCGCCATTCGTTTGCCGGAAACTCCGGACAGCTGGCTTGAAAACGTCTTCATTGCCTTTATTCCCACGACGCCCTCCAATGTCACTCCCGGGCTGAGGGGGCCGACCAGGGTGGTTGCCGTTTGTTGATTTTAAAAACAAAAAATGCCAGTGAAGGGAGGAATAAATGTCGCTTTTAGTTGTCGACCAAAACAAATGCGACCGTGATGGTATGTGTATTGCCGTGTGCCCGGCGGAGATTATTGCATTTACGGACAATGGTTCGTTCCCGTCTTTAATCGATGGGGGTGAAGAGCTTTGCATTAAGTGCGGTCACTGTGTGGCGGTGTGCCCCCAGGGCGCCATGACCCACCAGGCGATGAAGCCCGCCGATTGCCCGCCACTGAAACAGGAATGGATATTGAAGCCGGCTCATGTCGAGCATTTCTTGCGGTCCAGAAGATCCATTCGAAAATACAAGAAAGCCGTTGTTGGAAAAGGGATCCTGACCAAACTGATTGATATCGCCCGGTTCGCTCCCTCAGGGCACAACCTTCAGCCGGTAAACTGGCTGGTGGTATATGATGCCGGTGAAATTCGAAAGCTGTCCGATCATGTCGTCGATTGGATGAGGCATTTAATCCAGGAAGGATCTCCGCTCGCTGCCGCCATGCACTTGGACAGAGTCGTGAGCGCCTATGAAAAAGGCAAGGACAGGATTTGCCGGGGAGCCCCGCATGTGATCGTAACCCATGCCCATAAAGACGAAAGGTCCGCTCCGGCGGCCTGCACGATTGCCCTTACCTTTCTTGATTTGGCCACCATGTCATTCGGTCTCGGTGCATGCTGGGCAGGATATTTCAATGCGGCGGCGAACTTCTGGCCTCCGATGCAAAAAGCACTGAATCTTCCGAAGGGCCACATCAGTTTTGGTGCCATGATGATAGGCTATCCGAAATTCCAATACAAACGGCTTCCGCTCAGAAACGAACCGAAGATAACATGGAGGTAACCATACACCATGGGGCTCAATGGGGTGCCGAGGTAATAGAGCAGTATTTTGAGTTAAAAAATGAATGATGAAGCATGGTAAGTCATAAAAGGTGTTTATCTGCAGGGAGAAATATGAAAACCATCGGTCTTTTAGGCGGCATGAGCTGGGAAAGTACTATTGGCTACTATCGTGCGATTAATGTTGTGTACTACAATGTGCTTTAGCAATATACAGTCTTGTACAAGATTTGCATGATCATCGGCTATGATTCGTTTTCCAAGCACGGCTAACAATCTCTCTTTTTTTATCAATTCAAACGAAGGAGGTAATTTATGCGAAAAGGAAAAGCCCTGCTGGCCATTTTTTTAACTCTCCTGATTGTTCCTCTAACAGGAGGGAGTGCCGATGCCGGCAAATGGAAGAAGTACGATGATTTCAACAAGTCCAGCCAGATCGATACCGAAAAATGGGATGTGCGGGATGAGAATGGCACCATAGAGATCGAGAACGGCCGGGCCAAATTCGTGAGAATCGCCGGAAACCCGAGAACCATGCACCATCTCGTATTCAAGGATTGCCCGGAAAGTATCATGGGTGTCAAGGCGACCATCGAAGTGGAGGCAGATTGTAAAAATACTGATACGGAAGTTGGAGTATTTACCCATGTTGGGAGCTTTGAAAACCACTATAGTGGAGCTTATGCTAATATCCAGCCGGGGAGGGGGTGGATTTGGGGAAATATGCCTGTAATGGATCAAAATGACAATTATAGATATCTTTATAGCTTATTCTGGTCGAATTTAACTTCCGGCGTTGACGTTGTTGAAGATGGTCCTTTTACGATTTCGGCGCTCTTTGATTCAAAAAAAGTCATTTTCGAAGTCGAAGGGCATGGAAAAGTGGTTTACGATATACCGGAAAAAGTAGGGAGTAAATATGATCATTGGGCACGCGTTGGTGCCTGGAGCAATAATGGCGACGGTCCCTGCACCTTTTATGTGGATGATGTCTACGTGATGCGAAAAGGGGGTTGTGACAAGAAAGCACCCAAAGTAAAAAAGACCAATCCGAAAAAGAACCAGAAGAAAGTTCCCAGGGACACGCAGTGGCTGGAAATTGTGTTCA
>CAYUAQ010000078.1:0-21260 GCA_964442705.1 uncultured Desulfobacteraceae bacterium | reverse complement strand
CCAGGCCAGGTGGGCCAGGGCCTCTTCGTGGCTCTTGCTCAGAAACAGATACTCGGGGTTGGGGACCAGCTGGAAGGGCCTGTCCTTGAACCCGAAGAATTTTTTATACATCCCGGCGCCCCCTCTTCATTTTCTCTGGGCGATCCTCTTTTGAAGGTGTTCGGGAATCTGCACGGCCACCACCTGTCCCCGGACGCAGAGGGTGTCCTGCGCGAAAACCGTCACCTCCACCACGACCCGGCGCCCCCTGATCTCACGGACCCTGCCGCGCAGCTCCAGGGGGACACCCAGGGGGGTGGGTTTGAGATAATCCACGTGCAGGGAAGCGGTGACGAAACGCAGGGGCGGATCGGTGTCCATGGGCCGGTTCTGCGCGCGGTAGGCCGCCGCCGCGGCGGTGCCGGTGCCGTGGCAGTCGATGAGCGAGGCGATCAGCCCGCCGTAGACGTATCCGGGCATGGCGGTGTGATAGGGACGCGGGGTGAAGCGGCACACGGTCTGCTCGTCGTCGAGCCAGTAGCTCTTGATGTGGAGCCCGTGCGCGTTGAGCCGTCCGCAGCCATAGCAGTAGCTGCCTTCCCGGCGGTAGTAGTCCTGAAAGGCCTTATGGGTCATGTCTTTCGTCTGTTTCGCCATTGCGTCGATTCCGCTACAGCTTCATCTGCCGGGTATTGCTCTGCGTTTGGGCGCATTTCAGCGCCGGCAGAGAAAGTGGAGGTTAAAGGGGTCGAAACCCATGGCCAACACGTCCACCTTCGTGAACCCCGCCTCGGTCAGCATGGCCAACGCGGTTTCCCGCCCCCACATCATGCCCAGCCCCCGGCCGCCCCGGTAGAGCCCCACCGGCATGCAGTGCATCAGGCTGACCGTGTACAGAAAAGGCGCCAAGGGGTGGGCGGCGTTGTCCACCGGGCTGCTGTGGGCATCGATGTCGACCATGGAAAAAAGGCCGTCCGGCGCTAGCATGCGCCGGATGTTGCACAGGGCCTCAAGGGGGTGCCGCTGATCGTGGATGGCATCAAAGGCGGTGATGTAGTCGAAGGCCCCCCGCAGGGGCTCCAGATCCTCCATGCGGGCCGCATCGGCTTCCAGGAAGGTCACGTTGGCCAGCTTGCGCTCCGCCGCCTTGTGCCTGGCTTCGGCCAGGGCCGGGCGGGAGATGTCGATGCCCGTGAAACGGCTGGACGGGAAAGCCGCCGCCATCAGCACCAGGGCCACCCCCTGGCCGCATCCCAGGTCGCACACCCGGATGCCGGCTTCCAGGCGGGATACCAGCGCGCCGTTTTCAATGGACGGCAGAAATTCTCTCACCAGCAGTGTTTCGTGCTTGTTGTCGGCCAGTTCGGACATGAAGGCCTGGAAGCGGGGATACTTTTCGTAGGCAACGCCTTCGCCGGAACCGAATGCCGCCACGATCTCTTCCATCACCTGGGCCGTCAGCAGGGGGATTTCCTGGGTGTAGACGGCCAGATTGTCCGCGCCGCCCCCCCGTGTCAGGAAAACGGCATGCTCGGGGGGCAGGTGGTAGCGGATTTCCCCGTCACGGCCGGGGGACATGGTGACGATGCCGCCGGTACCCATGACGGCCAGCCATTCCCGCACGTACCGTTGGCTGAGCCCGGCCGAGGCGGCGATCTGGGCAGCAGAGCCCGGTGCGTCCATGCCGCTGAGGGTTTCAAACAGTCCGGTGCGGTAGCCCACGGCAATGGCCAGGTTCAGGGCGGCATGGTTCAGGATATCCACCATGCGGCGGGAAAAGGCATCCCGCTTTTTTCGGGATTCGTCGTTCATGGGTCTTCTTTTAAGGTGTTCACGGGCCGCTTGTCAAATTCTATTGCGGGCAGCGGCCGCACGACCTGTACTGCTGCCCAGGGCGCCATGGCTGTCGAGAACCGACGGCTTCCAACGCCGCACTTCCCACTTCCGGCCTTCCGCTTTGAGCCTGGGGCGGCGGGTCGCGAAAATGCTTGTCTTTGGCGGCTAAATCGAATACCTTCTATTCCCCGGGAGCGGATGCTTTCCGCACGTTCGGCCCCTGTATCCGGTAAATAAACCATAAACCGCGCAACCAGCCGCGAGGCGAAAAAATGGAAAATGAGAAGGCCTCTTCGCTGAAGGGACATTTCCTGCTGGCCATGCCCAGTCTGCTGGATCCTAATTTTTCGCAGACGGTCACCTGTATCTGTGAGCACACGGACCAGGGTGCCGTGGGCATTGTGGTCAACCGGATACACGAGGGGATCCTGGCCGGGGATATCTTCGAGGAACTGGGCATCGAGTGCACCGAATCGGCCGCCGGCCTGCCGATCCATTACGGCGGACCGGTGCGCATGGATGAGATCTTCGTGCTGCACGGACCGCCCTTCGACTGGACCGGCTGCCTGGTGATTTCGCCGCGCCTGGCGCTGAGCAATACCATCGACATCATACATGCCATCGCCGCCGGAAGCGGCCCTTCCGCCTTCGTCATCACCATCGGGTGCGCCGGTTGGGGGCCGGGGCAGCTGGAAGCCGAACTGGCGGCCAATGCCTGGCTGACCTGCCCCATTTCCGAGGACGTCGTTTTTGAGATGCCCATGGAAGAGCGGTGGGAGGGGGCATTGAAAAAGATGGGGGTCGATCCCGCGCTGCTCTCGGATGCGGCGGGCCATGCGTGATTCAGGATGATTTAGAAGCCTTTTTGGTGGTTTTCTTTTTTTTGAGACACACCTTGTCTTTTCTGGCAAAGGCGCAGATTTTGGGGTTGTAGTACTCTTTGCAGTTCAGCGGATTGTAAAGAGGGCACTCCGGGTGTTTTTCAGACATGGACCAAATTTCTCCTTTGACACGCAACTGTTCGCCTTGAAGCAGCACCCCTCCTGTCGGCGTCTGTATTAAGAAACCTCTGAAATGCCGCTCACTGCAGTCTGCCCGTGGACGTGCTGAAAGATCGCAAAATCATTACATCTTCGACATGCAGATTAGAAAGCTTCTACCACAATATGAACTTTTTTTCAAGATAAGACCATTTCCCGTTTTCCGTACCGGCCCCGACGCCTCAGGGCGACCGGTGCTGAAGAAACTCTTTTTCGCCCCCAGTCTTTGAAAAGAGCTGTAATCCCTGACGCTTATGGTTGACTACAAGAGCATCAAAGATGAAATCCTGCAGGTCAAGCGGGATCTGGACCGGCTGTTTGACACCGTGGCCGGGGTTCCCGACCTGGCGGAATCGGTTTTTTCCCAGTGGCGGCGCGCCTGTGATGCCGTCGAAGAGCAGATGTCCGAAGACGTGGTACGCGTGGCGGTGGTGGGCGCCATCAAATCCGGCAAAAGCACCTTCATCAATGCCCTGCTGGGTGCGGACTACCTGCGGCGCGGCGCCGGTGTGATGACGTCCATCGTAACCCGCATCCGCGGCGGCCGGGGACTCAGGGCCAGGCTGATGTTCAAACCCTGGGACGAGGTCAATGCCGACATCCAGCAGGCCCTGGTGCTGTTTCCGGCATCGCTGTGGGACAGGGACAGGGACGGTTTCGACATACGGCGCTCCTCGGACCGCGAAGCCCTCGGCCGCGCGCTGGCCACGCTGGGCACCGATCTGCTCATCCGCAACGGGCGGCGCAATGAAAACGCCATACTGCTGTCGGCCTACCTCGAAGGGTACGCCAGGGTGGCCGAACTGGTCGGCGCCGAGACGTTCGTCAAGGTGCTGCAGGCAGAGGCGTTCCCGCTGCACCAGGAGTTTGTGAGCTCTGATGCGCTGGCCGTGTACCTCCAGGACGTGCTGCTGGAAATCGAAGCCCCCCTGCTGGAAGACGACCTGGAGCTGACCGACTGCCAGGGCAGCGATTCTCCCAACCCTCTGCACCTGGCCATGATTCAGGACTACCTACTGCTGACCCATTTCATCGTTTACGTGATCAGCAGCCGCACGGGGCTGCGGCAGGCCGATATCCGTTTTCTGTCCATGATCCGGGAGATGGGCATCATCGGCAATTTGATTTTCGTGATCAACACCGACTTCGGTGAACACGAATCCCGGCAGGAGCTGGAAGCCCTGGTCGAACGCACCCGCCGGGAGCTGGCGGTGATCAAGTCCGATCCGGCGGTGTTCGCCTTTTCGGCGCTGTACAACCTGCTGCGCTGCCAAAACATGCCAACCGGCAGCAGGGATCGCCTGCGTGTGGCGCAATGGGAGTCCGAAGCCGAAATGGTGGCCTTTTCAGAGGACGAACGCCGACGCTTCGACGCGGTCTTCCGCCACCATCTGGCCGGTCAGCGCAGTCGTCTGCTGCTGGGCAATCACCTCGAGCGCATCGCCGTGGTGGCTTCCGCGCTGGGGCAGTGGGTGGGCATCCATCAGGAGATGCTGACCCGCGATGCCGGCGGCGTACGCGAACTGGTGTCGGGCATCGAGAACCATCAGAAAAAGATAGAAAGCCTCCAGGCCATGGTGAAAACCACCCTGGACGGCGCCCTGCAACCGGTTCGGCGCGACCTGAGGACAGAAACGGACCGTTTTTTCGATGACCGCGGCGGCATTCTGGGAGACGTCCTGGAATTCATCCGCAGGTATGAGGTGTCTTACAGCGCCTACCAGGAGCACATCGCATCCGCCGGCTTCAACCAGGCCCTGTACCTGGTCTACCAGGACTTCAGGCAGGCGCTGGATGTTTACCTGACCGAAAGCGTCAACCCCCGGGTGGTGAAATTCATCCGGCAGTGTGAGGATCGCATCCGGGGAGACCTGGAGTCCGTGGTCGCACCCTTCGATGAAATGGGCCGTGATGCTCTGCGGTCCTATGACCACGGCCCGCTGGGGCCAAATGAGGCGGCGGGCGATGCCGCCGGACGGCCCTTTCAGCTCCCCGAGGTGGATGTCGTACGGCGCCGTGCGGGACTGGAGCTGCCGGCCGCCCGCATGGCCATGCGCTACTCGGCACGCATCAGGGCCGAGGTGGTGGCCCATTACGGTGTGTTTTCAGTCGTGCGGTTGGTACGAAAGATCTTTCGGTCGAAATCCACCCACGAGAACCGGGAAGTGGTGCAGGCCCTCAAGCATAGTGTCCGGCGCATTAAGCGCGAGATGGAAAAGAGTCTGCGGGCTTCTTTTCTGGATTACCGCGAAAATATCAAATTCCAGTACCTGCTCAAGCTCCTGGATGCCTTTTCCGACGCCATCTGCCAGGGCCTGCGGGAGCGCTTTCAATCCTATGACGCGGACCTGGCACGGCTGTCCGAGCTGGCCGCCGGCAGCCATGAGGAGAAACAGCGCATCTCTGCAACCCTGCAGGAGATGGCGACCGGCTGCCGCACCGTCGCGTCGCGCATCGAAGCGCTGAAAAACCGGGTGTCGGAAACTGTTTCGGAATAGCGCTTTTCGCCACGGACAATGCAAGTCAGGCCTGGGAAGTCAGCTTTTCCAGGTTCTCGCGGGCAAAGTCGATGCCGGGGTCCAGTTCCAGGGCCATGCGATAGTATTCCACGGCCTCGGCAGACCTGCCCATGTCGCGGTAGTTGGAAGCGATATTGGCGTAGTCGATGGCCGAGCCCGGATCCAGTGCGATGACCCGTTTGAAGCAGTCGACGGCTTGGCGGTGCTGTTTCAGCTTGAAGTGGCAGAAGCCCATCAGGTTGAGGATGTCGGTCCGGTCGGCATCGCAGTGCTCCCCTCTGGACAGTACTGCCAGGGCCTCCCGGTAGCGGCCCCTCTCTTTGTGGCAGACCCCCAGATAGGAGTAGATGCTGGCCATGTCCTGGTCGCTGGGATTCAGTTCCAGGGCCCGTTCCAGGTGACGACGCGCCTCCTCTGTGTTACCCAGATCCAGGTGGCATTTTCCCAGGTAGAAGCTCAGGTAGTATTTGCCCGGCATCAGGCGGTCGATTTCGGTGAGCCGTTGGATGGCCCGGTCGGGGGCGGTGCCCTCGGCGATCAGCTTGGCTGCGAACATGCCGACGCCGGTCCCCATGGCCCGTTCCCTGAAATGAGCCCCCGGAATAATGGTGTAAAAAGCCGGCACCTGCAGATCGGGGTGGGTGGTGTCGATGACGAAGACCTCCATGCCGCGCCGGGCCAGGACCTGCACCAGGGCCTCGACTTCCACGCGGATGTTGTTGCTGGAGAGATCGGGCAGGCTGTCGATGGGCACTTTGCGCGATGCCCTGGTGATGTGGTCCAGCTCGGCCACGGTCTTGGGTTTGGGCAATCCGCTGGCCACATAGTTGGCGCCGGTGTTGAAATCACCGGCCAGCTGGGCGACTTCGGTCAGGGTGCGGCTGAGGGCTTTCTGGGGATCGGGCGTGGTGCCGGCGGTCCAGACGATTTCGCTGTGCTGCGGGAAAGTGGCGGGATCATAGGCTGCCGCGCCCACGGTGGGGATACCCATGTCCAGGGAAAAATCCGACAGGTAAAGAACGATGCCGGCCCGGCGGTACCGGGCGATCATGTCCCGCACCATGGGATCCGTGGCCGAATCGGGGTCGATGAGGGGCACCGTCAGGCGCCCGCGGCTTACCAGGGCGGACACGTGGCGTTCGACGATTTCACAAATACCCTGGCAGAGGGCCTCTTCCACGCAGTTGCCGGCCGACGGCCCGTTGAATTCATTGATGGTGAAAAACCATGAAAAGGGGATCAGCACTTCCCTCTCCCGGGTCAGGCTGTAGCCCCGCGTCCAGCGCAGGGGCAGGTGCTCGAAAATGCGGCGGGCGACCTCGATGTCGTCCGAGGTGTCGTGAACCGAAGCGGCGATGAGGTCAAAGGGCATGGCGCGGTCCCGCACCTGCTCCCAGGTGGCTACCGTGAAGTTTTCGGGATTGCTGCGGAAACTGAAAAAGGAGAACCGTTCGGCCAGTTCCATCACGGCGCTGGCTTCGGCCTGCTCGGGGGTGGCGCCCTTGCCCATCTGTTTGCGCGTGCCGGTCAGGGCGGCGGCATCCCGCCCGCAGATGCTGAAGTAGACCGGAATACCGAGGCGTCCGTTGTCGATGCGCCGGGTGTCTTCGAGAATGTCGAGATCCAGGTTTTCGAGCTTTCTTCTGAAACGCTGGACCGTTTCCTGCGGCGGCAGAATCTTGTCCTGGTCCAGCGTGAATCGTTTGAAGGCATCCTGCAGAACAATGGGGTAGGTCATGATCGTTGCTCCTGTGGTTGTTAGCCGGCGCCTGAGCCCGTGGCAGGCAGGCCGCTGCTGTTCGTCTAAACGGTGTTGACCGCTGTAAAAAAGTCTGGTACAAGCGGGAAAAATCAGGGGGATGTAGCTCAGCTGGGAGAGCGCAGCGTTCGCAACGCTGAGGTCAGGGGTTCGATCCCCCTCATCTCCACCATGTAAATTCAAGGGGTTGCCTTACCGGCAGCCCTTTTGCTTTTCCGGTAAGGCGGTGATCGCCCCTCATTTTTTTCTTTGCGGGTATGCCATTTTCCCACCCTGGAATCAATTCTTAAATTGGAAAAGCAGCCCTGGGGACGAGGAAATATAACCTATTTCTCACAATCTATGACACGGACGTAATAAATATAGGTAAAAATAGTTATAATTTTGGCTTTTTTTTCAACACTGGGTGTTGTGATCATATTTTAACCTATTGTAAAAACAGATAAAAAAAAGTTTCAAGACGTTGGCACCGTTGTTGCTTGATTGATGATTCATTAATACCATACTTTTACGCCGGGCGTAATCCGAAAAATTTGAAGAAAAACAGATACGAAAAAAGAACAGCCGACGACCTTGCGCTGTGATACCAGCCCGACGTGTGCCGTTTTGGTCGATACCGCTGGAGGATTTCGGGAGGAGGGGAAATACCTGTGAACACCGCCTACTTCGACAATGGCGGTCGGCGTTCGGGAATAGATCGGCGGGAGTTCAGCTATGCCAATCATCTTCCGGAGCGCCGGTCGGGCAGAGACCGCCGCAGCGGAAAGGACCGCCGTAAAAAACCGTTGGTTCCCCGGAAAGGGGAACGCCGGTCAGTGCTGCAGCGGGCTGCCTGAACCGGGTCAAAAAATATTTCGCCGGATCAACGAGCAGAATCGACGCATGGAGAAATAAAATCTGTTTTTATCTGGACAGGAGACGTTTCACAAGAGGTTCTCCTTGACTTGCAACCCGCCTTGGTGTACCGAAAATCCCATTACATCCAAACAGTAAAAATCCCGGAAAATAGACGCCCGCAGACAGGGAGTCGCCAGTTAACGCGAGATGCCCAGCCAATCTTCTGCGTTTTTTTATCGCCGATACCCCCACGACGGCCGCTCTGTAGGGCGCGGCGGCCGGTGATCCGGGTTTCCGGGGGGGAGAACTTGCGGGGAGAGACATGCAGCGATCAGCCAGTGCGCGTCGCAAGACGCAGGAAACCGACATACAGGTGGAATTTGTGCTCGACGGAAGCGGACAGGCGGATGTTGACACCGGCATCGGTTTTTTCGATCACATGTTGACGCTCCTGGCGGTGCACGGCGGTTTCGATCTCCGGCTCCGGGCGCAGGGGGACATCAACGTCGATTTCCACCATACCGTCGAGGATGTGGGCTTGGTGCTGGGGGACGTTTTGGACGAGTCCCTGGGCGCCCGTGAGGGTATCCGTCGTTTCGGGCACACGGTCACTCCCATGGACGAGGCCCTGGCCGCCGTTACCGTGGATCTTTCCAAACGTCCCTTCCTGGTTTACCACCTGCCGATCCCACTGGGCAGCGGCGCCCGTTTCGACGGCGGTCTGGCCAAAGAGTTTTTCCGCGCCTTTGCCACCCGGGGGGGCATGAATCTGCACATCAACGTCAGTTACGGGGAAAACGAACATCATGTCATCGAGGCGGTTTTCAAGTCGGTCGGCCGATCCCTCGCCCGGGCGGCGGCCCGTGATGACCGTTATGCGGGTGTCCGCTCCAGCAAGGGGACGCTGTAAACCGAAAAACGGGAATTTTTTGACGATGAATACGTGCACCCCTGTGACCAGACGCTTCTCAGGGACGCTCCTGGCGGCGCTCCTGCTTCTTTTGGCAGCCTGTCAACCCCGCGCCGTTCCGGTTTCTGGACCAACCAACGAAAGCTTCAAACCCGGCAAAATTGCCGTGCTTCCCTTTACCGACATGAGCGCCGTCTACGGCGAAGGCCAGAGCGTGCGCTGCCCCCTGTGCGGTTCCATGATGATCACCGGCAGGGTCGAGGAAGGCGCCGACGCCTTTCTGACGGCCGAGCTGAGCAAACTGATACAGAAAAAGATGCAGGCCACCGTCATTCCCCCTGAGCGGGCCAAGGGAATATATACGACCCTGCTGGACGAAGAGGGCCTGCTGTTCCCCGAAACCGGGGTGGTGGCCAAGACCGGCCGGCGACTGGGGGCCGATGCCGTCATCGCCGGCAACATATATCGTTTCAGGGAGCGCGTGGGATCCGACTACGCCGCGGAATCGCCGGCATCGGTGGCCTTTACGGTGGCCATGGTGAGGGTGTCAGACGGCAGTGTCGTCTGGAGCGCGGTGTTCGATGAAACCCAGCACTCGCTCATGGAAAATCTGTTCAATATCGGGACTTTCTTCAAACGTGGCGGCAAGTGGCTGACGGCCGAACAGCTGGCGGTTTACGGGTTGACCGAAATACTGGGGGACCTTCCCGGCTCATGATTGTCATTCCGGCGGTTGACATAAAAGGCGGGAAATGTGTCCGTCTGCTGCAGGGGCGCAAGGATGCCGAGACCGTTTTTTCGGATGACCCCGCCGCCATGGCCGCCCGCTGGGAGGCGGCCGGTGCAGCGCTCATCCACGTCATCGATCTGGACGGCGCCTTTGAAAAAGAACCCCGCAATGTGGCGGCCATCGAGCGCATTGTGGCCTCGGTGCAGGCCGGCATCCAGGTCGGCGGCGGCATTCGCAGCGAAGAGACCATCGAAATGTACCTGGAGATGGGGGTGAGTCGGGTCATTATCGGCACCGAGGCCATCCGGAGGCCCGCGATGGTGGAGCGTGCCTGCCGGCGTTTCCCGGGCCGCATCGTGGTGGGCATCGATGCCCGCGACGGAATGGTGGCCGTGGAGGGCTGGACCCTCACCACGCGGGTGGAAGCCGTGGATCTGGGACGGCGTTTCGAAGACTGCGGCGTGGCCGCCATTAATTTTACCGACATTCACCGCGACGGGATGCAGACCGGGCCCAATATCGAAGCCACCCGGCGCATGGCCGAGGCGCTTTCCATCCCTATCGTCGCCTCGGGCGGGGTGTCCACCCTGGCGGACATCCGCAATTTGCTGCCCTTGGAACCGCTGGGGGTAGCCGGCGTCATCACCGGACGGGCCATATACAGCGGCACCCTGGACCTGCACGAGGCCATCCGGCTGGCTGCCGGTGAAGACTGAAGCCGCAACAGCGGCTATTTTCTTATTTTCTTGACAAACAGCGGTTCGTAGCTATTTTTGTTAGTTGAAGACAAAATCATAACTGTGCGGCCTTTCAGACAATTCCGATTCCAAAGCAGCAGGGGCAGCTTTTGTTTGTAACCTGGAAAACCTTTTCAAGCCCGTTCCTTCCATTTTTTAACCGATAGGTCCGTTAAAAAAGTGCGGAGGGCACTTCTTGGCGTCTTTAATTCCTGAAGAGAAAATTTCAGAAATCAAACATGCTGCCGATATTGTCGACATCATATCGGATGCGGTTCTGCTGAAAAAAACCGGACAGAATTTTATCGGGCTGTGCCCCTTCCACGCCGAAAAGACACCTTCTTTCACGGTGAGTCCGGACAAACAGATTTTTCACTGTTTCGGATGCGGGGAAGGTGGCAATGTCTTCCGTTTTCTCATGAAGCACCAGGGGCTTTCATTCCCTGAAGCGGTAAGGGCGGTGGCCGGACGATACGGCATCGACCTGCCGGAGTACACCGACAAGCGACAGAAAAAGGCCGCCAGCGAGCGTCAGCGTCTGCTGAACGTTAACCGGCAGGCCTTTAACTTTTACAGAAGACAACTGGCGGACGACCGGCGTGGCCATCCGGCGCGCACCTATCTGGAAAAGCGCGGGATTTTGCAGCCGGCCGTTGAAAAGTTCGGTATCGGCTACGCGCCGCGGGGCTGGGACAATCTGCTCGGCCACCTGACATCGCGGGGGCTGTCGCCGGCCCTGGCGCAGCTGGCCGGGCTGGTGGTGCCCAGAAAAGGGGGGACAGGAAGCTACGATCGTTTTCGCAACCGCGTGATGATACCCATTTTCAATCTTGCCGGAGAGGTGATCGCCTTCGGCGGCCGGGTGTTGGACGATGCCGAACCCAAGTATCTGAACTCACCCGAAACGCCGCTTTTCAACAAGCGCCGCACGCTGTTCAACCTGCAGCGGGCCAGGGCAAAGTGCCGGCAGGATGGGGCGGTGATCATCGTCGAGGGCTACTTTGACCTCATCGCCCTGGACCAGGCCGGCATCGAGAACGTGGTGGCCACCCTGGGCACCGCCCTGACGCCCCAGCACGTCAGGCTGCTAAAGGGATATGCGCCCAGGATGGTGCTGGTTTACGACGGTGACGAAGCCGGACGCAAGGCGGCGGAGCGCAGTTACCAAATATTTGACGATGAGACAGTCCTTAACGCGGTATTGAGAAGTTACAAAAGTATGGCCCAAAATAGTGTCGATGCCCGAGTGGCAGTGTTGCCCGACGGCCATGACCCGGATTCATATGTGGCCCGGTTTGGTGCCGAGGCTTTCAGGAAACTGGTTGCGGATGCACCGGGCATTCTCTCTTTTTTACTGGAAACATCTATCTCTAGGCACGGACTTAGCATTCAGGGGAAGTTGCGGGTAATTGAAGATATGGTGCCGGTGCTGTCTGGAATAAGCGACCGGGTGGCCCGCTCCCTTTACGTGAGAGAACTGGCAGACCGCCTGGAAGTGCCGGAGAGGGACATCCTTCAGAAAATACGGACGGCCGTGAAGTTTCGCGCCAAGCGCGGAGAAATCGATGCCCGCCGTGCACAGCCCGCAGCCGCCGACGCCGCGCTGGACGAAACCGGCGGGAGTTTCCGCATCGAAAGGCAGATCGTGGCCATGATGGTGCAGTACCCGTCCATCATCCCGGAAGTGGCACAGCGCCGGGTGGCGGAACGCTTCGGGCACGAGGATCTGAAAAGGGCCGCCGCTTTCCTGGTGGAAAACGCCGCCCTGCTGGAAAGCGAACCGGGGGGCGCCGTTGCGCGGCTGGAAGACGAAAAGCTCAGGCGCCTGCTGACATCCATGGCGGTGGGACAGGAACAGTGGAACGACAAGTCGGGCCACCTGTTGCTGGACCAGTTTGAAGCCGTCTGGCACCGGCGACGCGATGAGCTGCAGAAGCGCATCGAGTCCGCCGAAAAGAGCGGCGACCAGGAGCTGCTCCTGAAGCTGCTCAAGGAACGCCAGGCCCGTGCCGAGATGAAGAGCGTTCCGTTCTGACGCGGACACGGTCGTGACGCCGGGAAAAATCAAAATACAAGATGTGGTATCTTTTTTAGTGATACCTGACAGCCGACAGCTGAAACTTTAAACCTGACAGCTGAAAGCTTTTTCAAAACGTCCAGGGGGAGGTTGGCGTAAATGGCAGACAACACTTCCAAGAAAGAGCAGGCACGCAAGGAAACCACCCAGAAGGCAATTTCCCAGTTGCTCAAGAAGGGGAAAAAGAAGGGCATGTTGACCTATGCGGAGATTAATGACGTGCTGCCGTCCTACATGCTCTCGGATGAACAGATCGACGAGACCCTCATGATGTTCGACGATGCCGATATCGACATCATCGATGAAAAGAAGAACAAGATGGAGAGCCGGCTGAATGTTTTCAAGGAGAAGAAGCCGGACAAGGCCGTGGCCACTTCAGCCGATTTCGGCAGTGTCACGGACCCGGTCAAGATGTACCTGCGGGAGATGGGCATGGTGACCCTGCTCAGCAGGGAGGGCGAGGTGGAAATCGCCAAGAAAATCGAGGCCGGCGAACGCGAGGTGATGAAGGCACTGATCGAGACCACCAGCGGGATCAACTTGATTATCGAACTGGGCAAGGGCATCGAGCGTGGCGAACTGCGCCCCAAGTACGTGCTGCGGGATCTCGACGAGGGGGACACCCTGGTGGATGAAGTCGCCCAGACCAACCGTTTTGTCGGCACCATTCGGGCCATCGAGGAAATTCACCAGGAAAACACCCGTCTGCGGGAGCGGCTTTTTTCCTGTGACCTGGCCCCCGATGAAGCCCGCCGCGTCCGGCGCAGTATCAACCGGCGAAATCACAAGATCTACGACCTGCTCAAGGATTGGCGTTTCGAGGGCAGCGTGCTGGACAAGATCGAGGCGGTCGTCAGGGAGCAGGTCGCCTGGTTCGACAGCATGAACCGCATGATCACCATGTGTGCCGACAGTCTGAACGTGCCGGTCAGCCGGTTGCGGGCCAGCCTCTTCGACAGGGAGGAATTTTTGAAGTGGCTGCAGCCGCGCACCAGCCTGAACACCGAAGAACTGGAACTGCTTTACAAAGAGTTGAGTTCGGTGGCCGAACAGATCGATGAACGCGAGTATCTGCTCAAGGCCAACAGTCGGGCCCTGAAACGCATCATCTCCATGGTGGAGGAGGGCCGTCACAGGGCCAAACTGGCCAAGAGCGAACTGACCAAGGCCAACTTGCGGCTGGTGGTCAGCATCGCCAAGAAATACACCAACCGCGGCCTCCAGTTTCTGGACCTCATCCAGGAGGGCAACATCGGGCTGATGAAGGCGGTGGACAAGTTCGAGTACATGCGGGGCTACAAGTTCAGCACCTATGCCACCTGGTGGATCCGCCAGGCCATTACCCGGGCCATCGCCGACCAGGCCCGCACCATCCGCATACCGGTGCACATGATCGAAACCATCAACAAACTGATCCGCACCTCGCGCTACCTGGTGCAGGAGTTGGGGCGCGAGCCCAAGCCCGAGGAAATCGCCGAAAAGATGGAGATTCCGTTGGACAAGGTACGCAAGGTGCTCAAGATCGCCCGGGAACCCATATCCCTGGAAACCCCTATCGGCGACGAAGAGGACAGCCATCTGGGGGATTTCATCGAAGACAAGAAGTTCATGCTGCCGTCGGATGCCGCCGTCAGCCTGAATCTGGCCGAACAGACCCGCAAGGTGCTGGCCACCCTGACGCCCCGGGAGGAGAAAGTGCTGCGCATGCGTTTCGGTATCGGCGAAAAGGCCGATCACACCCTCGAGGAGGTGGGGCAGGATTTTGCCGTCACCCGGGAGCGCATCCGGCAGATCGAGGCCAAAGCCTTGAGGAAACTGCGCCATCCGACCCGCAGCCAGAAGCTCAAGAGTTTCATTGAAAACTGAAAGTGATTCATGATCACGGTGCGAAATTCGTGAAAGGGGTGGGCAGGTGTTTTCGACGGGCCTGCCCCTTTGTTTTTTTAGGGAAGGCAGCGGGGTAGTTATTGACAAAAGCGGGTACCGGCAGTAGAAAGAGCCAATTTCAAATCATGCGGGCCCATAGCTCAGCTGGCAGAGCCACCGGCTCATAACCGGTCGGTCCCTGGTTCGAATCCAGGTGGGCCCATACTTTTCCACCTCCCACGGAACCGATCCGAACCTCCGGCAGAGGAGGGGCGCTTCGCGGAACTCTTCGGCCTGCAGCTTACTTCATCCGTTTCGGTGAGGCATGACCGCTACCGTCGCTGACATCCTGGAGATAATGGAGGGCATCGCGCCCGCTCGCCTGGCCCAGCAGTGGGACAACGTGGGCCTGCAGGTCGGCCATCCCCAGTGGCCGGTGTCGTCGGTGCGGGTGGCCCTGGATGCCACCCTGCAGGTAGTCGCGCAGGTCGCCGGGGAAAACGCGGGTATGCTGATCACCCACCACCCGTTGATCTTCAGGCCCCTGAAGCGCATCGATCTGCAGTGCCAGCAGGGCGCCGTGATCGCCAGGGCCCTGGCCGGCAGAATCGCCGTCTTCGCCGCGCACACCAACCTGGACGCGGCCGTGGGCGGGGTGAACGACATACTGGCGCGCCGCCTGGGAATGATCGAAACGGCTCCGCTGAGCACCGACCCGCCGGCGGAGAGCAGCCCCGCGCCGGCGGCCGGCGACAGGCCGGGCCTGGGACGTGTGGGACGGCTGGCCCAGCCCATGGAACTGGGCGAACTGGCCGCCGTCATCCGGGCCCGCTTGGGTGTCGAAGCGGTCAAGATTTCCGGCGATCCCCGGCTGCGGGTCCAACGGGCGGCCGTTTGTTCGGGCAGTGGGTCGGGCCTGATGAAAGATTTTCTTGCCAGCGGTGCCCAGGTTTTTGTAAGTGGTGACCTCCATTACCACGATGCCATGGATGCCGCCGCCGCCGGCCGGGGACTGATCGACGTGGGGCATTTCGCCTCTGAATTTCTGGTGGTGGAAACGCTGGCCAGGCGGCTGCGCAAACGGCTGGCTGATGCCGGCGTCCAGGTCGATGTGCGGGCCTGCAGCGTTGAAAAGGACCCCTTTCGGCTTATATTTTAGGTATCAGGTATCAGGTATCAGGTATCAGGTATCAGGTATCAGGTGTCAGGTGATGGCTGACGGCGTGTTCATGAAGTGCCGACTGACGCCCGGCGGCGCCAATTCGTGAGGGGCGGTAACAACACGGGAGACAATACCGAATGAAAGAACAGCTTGACCTGTTACGGAAGCTGCAGCTTGCCGAGAACCGGCGCCGCGGCATTGAACTGTCCCTCAAACAGGCCGTCGGCCGGCTGGAGGCACTGGACGGGGAACTGGCCGCTTTTCAGGAGCGTCTGGCCGACATGGAGGCCCGCATCGATGAGGCCGAAAAACGCTATCGCAGCCTGGAATCCGATGCCGGCCTCATTCAGTCCCAGATAAAAAGCGGTGAAGCCAAGCTCAGGTCCGTGAAAACCAACCGGGAATACCAGGCCCTTCTCAAGGAAATCGATGAGTTGAAGAAGAAGTATTCCAGCGCCGAAGACGAAATGATCCAGTGCCTGGATGCGGTGGAGAGCGACCGGCAGGCGCTGGCGGCCGCCCGGGAGGAATTCGCGAAGCTGAAGGTTCAGGTTGCCGCCGACAAGAAGCAGGTGCAGGCGGAAAAGGACGAGGGTGAGAGGGCCATGGCGGCGCTGCAGGCGGAAAAGGATCGCCTGGCCGCAGAAGTGGATGCCAAGCTGATGAAGACCTTTGAGTTCATCCGGGACAAGAAGGGTGACGGTCTGGCCATCGCCCGGGTGCGGGATGCCGTCTGCCTGGGATGCAACGTCAATATTCCGCCCCAGCTGTACAACGAACTGCAGCGCGGTGACAGCCTGAAGTTTTGCCCCAATTGCCAGCGGATCATCTACTGGCGGGAAGAAGGCGAATAAAAACCGATTTTACCGGTCGAAGCAGTCCAGACGATCGCTGGAGGCATTTGTCTCCGGAGGAAAGTCCGAACACCACAGGGCAGGGTGCTCCATAACGTGGAGTCGCGGTGACGCGAAGGAAAGTGCCACAGAAAATATACCGCCCCGTCGGAACCCCGGCGGGGTAAGGGTGAAAAGGTGCGGTAAGAGCGCACCAGTTCCCCGGGTGACCGGGGAAGCTCGGTAAACCCCACCCGGTGCAAGACCAAATAGGGGAGCGCTGGAGGGCGGCCCGTCCGAGCTCCCGGGTAGGTCGCTAGAGCTGCCGGGCAACCGGCAGCCCAGATGAATGATCGTCACCCGCCGGGGGGCAACCCGCGGCGGGCACAGAATTCGGCTTACGGTCTGCTTCGGCCGGTCCCCTTTCGCAGACGAGGATAACAGCGTGGGAAAGTTCGAACCCAGACAGATTTCGTCCGGCCCGGCCACCCAGCAGGTGGAAGCGCTGGACCTGCAGAACAAGGCCTGTGAGATTTCGTTCGCCCAGAAAATCGACATCTTTTCACGGGATTTTCTGAAGTGCTGCACGTACGTGGCCGACTTCAATTCGGTCAACCGGGCCTTTACCAAGATGCTCTACTCGCGTTTCATCGGCACCTCCCAGGTGCTGGAGGACTTCCTGGATTTCCACGGCGCCAAGAACAACCAGACCTGGTATTTCTACCGCGAGCTGACGGCGGCCGTGCGGCACATCAGCCTGGGGGCCTATTCACTGAAGCATATTCTAAACCGCCTGGTTTTCTATGATCTGCCGGAGAGCGAAGACTTCGCCCGGCAGGGGGAGGAGACCCACGACTTTCTGAAGGCCTGCCTGAGGAACCTGGGCCCCATCATCCTGCACGAAGCCGGCCGCCTGGGAATCGCCATCCCGGCCAGCACCTGCGATCCGTCGGAATTCCCGGCCATCACCACCGGAGAGATGCTGACCTACGACATCGACGACGAGGGCAAGGACTTGCAGAAGGAAAGCATCGTGCGCATCGCCAGCGACTTTCTCAATATCGCCGACAACTTCGACCAGCTGGGCTTCTACGAACCCTTCGATTTGGACAAGATCCAGTCCATCGTCCCCGAAAAGGTCAACGAGGTGGAAATCCGGCGGTTTGAAATGCTGGTGCACAACCTGCAGTCGTCGTTCGACACTTACGTGATTCACGGCGGCTACCGCTATGGCAACCGCAAGCTCAAGGAACTGAGGAGCTTCTTCTCGGTTGTTTTCCACCTGCTCCAGACCACCGGGCGACTGCTGCATTTCTATGAGCGGCACCTGCACGAGGCCGGTTACAAGCACGTCTACCGCGAAGCCCAGCAACGCCTGCTGGAGATCATCGACGCCCACAAGCTGCTGGACCGCACCATCAACTACGGCCTGTACTATGCCTGTTTCTTCCTGAACACCGGTAAAGACCTTGCCCGGGAGATTCTCAACGAGAACATCGAGCGGGGGCGCATCACGGTGGGCATCCCGGAAAAACTGGGCTTTCACAGTCGCCCCAGCCTGCTGGTGGCCAAAATCGTTCAGCATTACGGCGGCCAGGTGGAGCTGGTGGTGGGCAAAGACCGCTTCGACGCCAGCAGCGTCCTGGACATTCAGTGGGCCGGGGGCAAGATCAGCAAGGAAAACATCAAGCAGGTCGTCTTCGAGGGCGACACCCGGGCCCTGCGGGACATCGAAATCCTGGCCAGTGTGAATTACGGCGAAGACAGTATGGGCAAGGGCGTGCCGCTGCCCAAAGAGCTGAAGTATCTCGCCTGAACCCGTCTCCAGAGCTTCGTCGTCACTTCATGTTTTTCATCACATATTTCTGAAAAAACAAGAAAATAGATGCGTTATGGTTGACAGTTCCCGCTGCCTTCCTTAGCTTATTGTTGTCCGCTGGTCAGCACCCGGCCGGACGGCCGCAGCCATTTTTCCCGCAATTCCGGAAATTAAAAGAGGAGACGAGTCCCATGGGAAATTCCGTCAACAGCGGCGGCCCCGAAGAATCGGCCGCCAATGCCGAGTACATACGCCAGCTCAAAGAGACCTTCGACCGCCTGCCCAATGACATCACCCTCTACCTGTTTTCGCAAAAGGGCGGGGACGACGTGTTCTGCGAAGCCATCCGGCAGGTCGTGCGCGCTTTCCGGCAGTTCACCGACAAGATCACCTTCCGGGAGTACGATCTAACACACGCGGAGGCCGCGCGCTGGAACGTGTCCGAGGCGCCCACGTTGCTGATTTCACCCGAGCGGTACAAGATCCGCTGGCTGGGAGCGCCCCTGGGCGAGGAGGGCCGCAGTTTCCTCGAGGCGCTGCTGCTGGCGGGCATGGGCCGCAGCAACCTCAACGCGCAGTCGCGCAAAGTCCTGGCCAAAATCGACGCGCCCCGGGCGCTGCGCATATTCGTCAGCCCCACCTGCCCTTACTGCCCCCAGCAGACCGTCAACGGCATCAAGGCGGCCATCGAACGGCCGGACCTGGTGTCGGTGGAGATCGTGGACATCCAGTGCCGCCCCGACCTGGCCGAGAAGTACAATGCCCACAGCGTGCCCCAGGCCTTTGCCAACGAGGTTCTCGTCGGCATGGGGGCCCAGGCCGAGGAGGTCTTCATGCTCTCCCTTCAGAAAATGGAGCCGCAGACCATCTTCATCCCGGACAGCGACGCCGAGGTGGTGGAAGCCGACCTGCTCATCGTGGGCGGGGGGCCGGCCGGCCTCACCGCCGGCATCTACGCCGTGCGCAGCGGGCTCAAGGCCGTGCTGGTGGAACGCGATGCCCTGGGCGGTCAGGTGGCCACCACGCCGGTGGTGGAAAACTATCTCGGCTTTACCCAGGTGGGGGGCAAGACGCTGGTGGACATCATGGTGACCCACGCCCTGCAGTACGTCAAGATTTTCCAGGGCGAGGAGGTCATCGACATCCAGCCGGGACCGCCCTTCAGCGTTCAGACCAGCCGGCGCAAATTTATCGTCAAGACCATCCTGCTGGCCACCGGCGCCAGCCACAAACACCTGGGGGTGCCGGGCGAATCGCGTTTGTCCGGGCGCGGCGTCAGCTACTGCGCCACCTGTGACGGGCCGCTGTTCAAGGGCCGTCGGGTGGTGGTGGTGGGCGGCGGCAACACCGCCGTCACCGAGGCCCTGTACCTGCACAACATGGGCGTGAACGTGACGCTCATACACCGGCGCGACAAGCTGCGCGCCCAGGAGGCCCTGGCGCGGCAGCTGACCGAAAACGATATCCCCGTGCTCTGGAATACGCGCATCCAGGAGATCCGCGGACAGGACCGCGTGGAGGAACTGCTGGTGGAAGACCTAAGAAATGGAACCGTCGGCAGCGTGCCGGCCGACGGCGTCTTCATCGCCATTGGGTACACCCCCACCGTGGAGCTGGCCCGCAAGATCGGCGTGGCGCTGACCCCCGAGGGTTACATCCGGCAGGACGGCCGTCACCGCACCAGTGTGCCCGGCATTTACTCCGCCGGCGATGTGGAGGGCGGCTGGAAACAGATCGTCACGGCGGCGGGCATGGGCGCCGAAGCCGCCATGGCGATTTTCGAAGATACGGTCACCCCCTACTGGCAGCGGCAGCAGGACGATGGGGCCGCAGAAGAGGCTTGACCCGGCAGGCCTGCGCCTGCCGCCGTTCGTGTATCGGCCGGCGCCTCAGCAAGAGCCGACGGCCGCCAGCTTCTCGGCCAGCTCCCGGCAGCCCGCCTGCCGGTGTAGAAAAGCGACGACCTGCGGGAGCCGTGGCAGGGCGGGGCGGGCGCCCGTCTGCAGGCAGCACAGCGCCCCCACCGCGCTGGAAAAGCGCAGCAGGTCGTGCCAGGCAAGCCCCCAGGCGATGCCGGCGCAAAAGGCCGCGTGAAAGGCGTCGCCGGCCCCGGTGGTGTCAACGGCCGTAACGCCGAAAGCCGCCAGCCGGCCGCTGCCGGTGTCTTTCCCCCTCCAGATGAGCCCCTTCTCCCCCAGGGTGATGACCACCGACGGGCAGACCTGCGCCAGCAGATCGAGGGCCTTTGACGCCTCGCGCTGCCCGCTGTACTGGCGGGCGAATTTTCGGGACGCCACCACGTGGTCCACGCGCTTCACCAGCAGCCGTGTGCCCCGGTGCAGGGAGCCGGCATCCAGTACCGCGGCGGTGCCGGGCAGGTCGTCCAGGAGCTGCCGGGATATTTCGGGCTGGTGGCCGTCCATGAGCACTACCCGGGCCCGGGGGACGGCCCGGTGGGCGGGCAGCGGCGCCAGGTCCGGCGTGTCGCCGCGGTGGTTGACCACCGTGCGGCGGCCGTCGGGTTTCACCAGGATGGCCGAAAGCGGCGTGGGAAAGTCTCCCGTCACGGTGAGCGCTGCATCGACCCCCTCCTCCCGGAACTCCGCCAGGCACTGGCGGCCGAAGAGGTCTTCTCCCAGAAAGCCTGCAAAGGCCGATCGCAGGCCCAGGCGCGACACCCCCACGGCGGCGTTGGCGGCCGGGCCGCCGCCGCAGGTCAACAGGGCCGACGCCACGGCCTTCTCATCCGGGGCCGGGTGGTGGTCCACCGAAAAGACCATGTCAAAGCAGGCGTGGCCGGCGCACAGCACGTCCACGCCGGGATCGTCGGAAAGCATGCCTCCTTTTAGCGGGCGCCGCGCGGGATGTCAACGCCCGGCTCCATGACGGGCAGGGTTTTTTAAGTGCCCAGAATGCCATCGAATCGGGCCAGTTACCGATGCGTTTCCCTTGATGCTGCTTTCCAGTGGCGGCCTTTGCCCGTCAATGGTTCGCGAAATGCCCTCGTGGCAGGGCCGGACAGGGTTTCACCTGCGCTCCGTGAACCCCGGCGGGGATGCGCAGGCCGCCGGCGCTGAAAGGCGAAAACTCGCTGCGCTCAAACAGTTCGCCTTTCTTGACGCGCCGCCGGCCTGCGCATCTTTTTCCCGCCGGTTC
>CAYUAQ010000077.1:0-21365 GCA_964442705.1 uncultured Desulfobacteraceae bacterium | reverse complement strand
CACCGTATTGCCGCAGTCCCTTGACCTGGTCTTCCATCAGGGCGATGAGCGGGGAGATGACAATGGCGACCCCGGGGTCCAGCATGGCCGGGATCTGGTAGCACAGGGACTTCCCGCCGCCCGTGGGCATCAGCGCGAAAACATCTTTTCGGTTTAAAACGGTCTCGATGATCTCCCGCTGGTTATCCAGAAAATCCTCGTACCCGAAGACCGTTTTAAGAATCCTTCTTGGGGAATGGTCCATGCCGTACCTCCGCATTTTATCCTCATGTGACAATAGCATGTCGTAGCCTCCCGGGAAAGCCGTAAAGGGATCTGCACGGACATCAACAGAGGCGCGACCCCAGCGTCCCGAACGCTGTGGTCTACCTAGTTGAATGTATCCTGATGATGCACTTGACAGCGACACTAAAAGTGTATAGAAAAGGTGTCATGAAAAATGAGCCTAAAAAATTCACCATCGATGAGATTTGCGCGCTGGTCGAGATGAACAAGCGCACCGTCAGGTACTACATCCAAAAGGGGCTGGTGGACCGGCCGGAAGGTGTCGGGAAGGGGGCCTTTTACAGCCACACGCATTTGGAGCAGCTGCTGGCGATCCGGAAATGGAAGGCGGCGGGGTTGTCTCTCGGCCGCATCCAGGACATCCAGTCAGGCGAAAAGGAAGGCTATCACGCAGGCAGGCCGATTCCGCCGCCGCTGGCCAAAAAGCCGGGCGCGGTTGAGGTGTGGAGCCACATGCATGTCGACGACGGCGTCGAGCTGCACATCGAACCCAGGCGGGCTGGATTGAGTCCGGAACAGGTCAGGGCCTTGTTCCAGGGGGCCATGAGCCTGTACAAAAAAATCAGAGAGGAGAATTCGTGACATGAACAGCGCAATGACCGCACCGCTGCTGGAGCCGATCGGAGAGGGCCGGGAACCGTTTTGCGGGATGCCGGCCTGAATTATTATGTTGGCAACGGCTATATGAAAATACGCCTTCTTTCTGAGCCCTCAAAGTCAGGGCCTCCCGCGGCGATGATGGAATTCAGTCACCGGGATACCGAACATCCGGGAGAAGAGCTGCTGGACCGTTTCATCGATTACTTGAACAGCCTCCAAGCCGACACGTCCAAACCGCTCACCGATTTAACCTCGGCAAGCGGCCTGGCAGACCATGGCCTCCCGCCGCAGATGGTGGAGGCGCTGACGGGCCTGGTGGGCACAGGTGTCGATGAACAGTTGGTAGTACTCGTTTTTCTCTATCTGCTGTCGCAAAAGAAACAAATCAAAAAGAGGCTTGCCCGATCGACCCAGAGAATCATCACCAAAGCCTATAAGCAGTTGCCCGACATCTCCGATGAAACGCACCGGCGCATCGAGGAGATAATCGAATCGCATTTTAAGACAACAGTGAAGTGATCGATGGGTATTGGAAAGACAGGAGACCTGGTATATGGATGAATTGACAGGCAGGACAACAACCATCGCATCCGAAGCAGATTACAAGGGACAATTTTTATTGAGGCTTTCTGACGCGAAAAGAAAATCCAGAAAGAGCGACCGTGTTTTGAATTATCTGCTCTAACCGGGCGGATACCCGGTGATCTCCCTGATCTTTTCGTAGAGAGGCTTGAGCCGGCGGTACATTTTCTTGTAGACCTGACGGTAGAGGGCGTCGTAGAGTTTACAGTTGGCCGGGTCAGGCTCAAAGACCCGGCCCACGCGTGTCATGGCCTCGACCGCGGAACGGAAGTTTCTGTGAAGCGCGAGCCCCGCGGCCACATCCACGGCAGCGCCCAATCCCGAGGTCTCATACAGGTGGGGCCGGGCAGCGGCAAGGCCGAAGACATCCGCGGTGAGCTGCATTGCCTGGTCGCTCCGGGATCCCCCGCCCGAGACCCTGAGGCTCGTGATCGACATTCGGCCGCGTTTTTCGATGCGCTCCTTGCCTTCTCTGAGCGCAAATGCCAGGCCTTCGAGAATTGCGCGGTAAAGATGGGCCCTGGTGTGGACATCGCCGAAGCCGATGACGGCCCCCTTGGCTTCGGGGCCGGGGGACTTCAGGCCCGGTGTCCAGTACGGCTGCAGCATCAGCCCCATTGCAGACGGGGGTGTCTTTTCCAGGAGTCTTTCAAAAAGCGTCTCCGGTTCAAGACCCCTTTCAAGGGCTTCGCTCTGTTCGGGATGGCCGAACTGTTCCTTGAACCAGTTTACCATCCAGTATCCCCTGTAAACCTGGACCTCGACCGTGTAGAAACCGGGGACTGCGGAAGGGTAGGGCGGAAGCATGGGAATCGGTTCCACGTACCTTCTGCTGGTGATATTGATGGTTGCGGTGGTGCCGAAGCTGAGGCATCCCACGGTGGGATCGAGGCCTCCGGATCCGATTACCTCGCAGGCCTTGTCGGCGCCGGCGGCAACAAGGGGAAGGCCGGCCGGAATCCCGGTCTGCTCGGAAGCGGTCTTTGAGATATATCCCAGGGGCTGTCCCGGTGCCACGAGCTCCGGGAGCATGTCTCTTTCGACCGGAAGGCAGCGCCATTTCCAGTCCCAGTGCCGGGCCCACTTCAGTCGCCTGTAGTCAAAGGGGATGTAGCCTACCTGGCACCCGATGGAATCCGTGAATTCGCCGGTCAGCCTGTACGTCAGGTACCCCGACAAAAGCAGGTATTTGTGGGTCTGCTCCCATATGTCCCGCTGGTGGGTGTGGATCCAGTTGGCCTCTGCCTCCGCCTGGAAATATTGGATGGTGTCTTTGAGTCCGGCCACCTTGAAGAGCAGGCCCCACAGGCCGAAATGGAAGCTCAGGTTGCGCGTTTTTCGCTGGTCCAGCCACAGGATGGCGGGCCTCAGGGGCCTGCCTCTGCTGTCAACGTTGATGACCGTTCCCCGCTGGGTGGTGATGCCCACACCGGCGATACGGTCTTTATCCACCGCTTCCTTTTTCCACAGGCGCCGGCAGGCGGCACAGAGGGCCTCCCAGAAGAGATCGGGGTCCTGTTCGGCCCATCCCGGATGCTCCGAATAGTAAGGCTTGAAGGCCACCTGCTCCTTTGCCAGAAGCCGTCCCTGCAGATCAAAGAGAAGGGCCTTGAGGCTCATGGTCCCGTTGTCGATGGTGAGGATAAGGTCGCGGGAATTCACTGTTCACCTGCTCATGATTTGCGAAAGAGACCGCGGAATCCGGTTTGAAGCCTGCCCATGGCGGCCCTGAACTTTCCTCCCCTGCCGGCCCCTCTGCCGGGAATCGAGTGCGCACGGCTCCACTGGCTCAGGTAGCCTTCAATCTCCGCTCTCCAGCGTTTCCTGTCCCACGGCAGCACCGGTGCGCAGAGTTTTCGAACCCGTCCCAGATAGCGCCTGCCCCCATAGGGCAGGAGAAGGCCTATTCTGACCCTGCGCAGCATGAGATCCGAAAGGTGCCGGATGTTTTCATTTGCAGAAACGTAGGGAAGTTCCGCCCAGAGGGTACGGGTGCCCGGAATGGTCTCAAGGTCTTCTTGCCGGGCGCCGCGGACGATTTCCCGGGCCTTGCCGCCGTAACGGCCCGTGAGATTCTCCCACATCTTTCCGGAGAGCCGGGAATTCTCTTCCGGTAGGCGGGGTTTCCATGAAAAGCCGGGTTCCTCCGGTCCCGGGATTCGCACCTCCGGCAGAAATGCCTGGGCGGCTTTGAGGGTGTCGAGGGCGAGCTTGCGGAAGGTCGTGAGCTTGCCGCCTGTGATGGTCACCAGGCCCTTGTCGACCCAGATGACATGCTCGCGCGATTCATCCGAGGGAGGCCGGTCCCCGTGGCTGAGGACGGGCCTTATCCCTGAAATGGTGGAAATGCAGTCATCTCTGCCGATGCCCAGGGAGGGGAAGATGCTGTGAAGGGCTTCCATCAGGTACGCGATCTCACCTTCCGTGATGACCGGCTCGATGGCGAGGTCTTGCGTGTGGTCGAGGTCGGTGGTGCCCACGATCACCGCGCCTTCCCACGGCACCATGAAGACCGGCCGGCCGTCGGAGGGATGGGTGAAGCTGACGGCCTGGCGCACCGGAAGGACCTGGCTGGGAAAGATCATGTGGCTTCCGCGCAGGGGCCGCAGGTGAAGGTTTTCTTGGGGCGAAGGGTGGAGGCTTTCGGCCCAGCACCCGGTGGCGTTTATCACCAGGGGGGCATGCACGGAGCCTGTCCGGCCTGTTTCCGTGTCCCGGAGAGCGACCCCGCTGACATCGCCCCCTCTTTTGCGATTCACGCGTTCCACGGACGTATAGTTCAGGGCGACACCGCCGGATTCGACGGCTTCGTTTATCAGGCGCAGCACCAGCCTGGCATCGTCGACCTGGGCATCAAAAAACATGAAACCGCCGGTGAGGTCCTTCTGATCTATCAGGGGTATCCTGGCAACGAGTTCCGCTGGGCTGAGAAATCGGTGACAGCGCTTTTTGGCGATCAGATCGTATATGGAAAGCCCTGCCTCCAGGGCCCACTTCCCAGGCCCCCGGCCCCTGTACACAGGCACCAGAAACTCAAGAGGCTCTACCAGCCCCGGGGCTTCCGCAAGGAGCCTCTCCCGCTCCCTCACCGCGTCCCGCGTGAGAAATATCCTCCCCTCCCTCAGGTACCTGAGCCCCCCGTGGACGAGTTTCGAGGAGCGGCTGGATGTTCCCCAGGAAAAATCCTGCCGTTCCACGAGGAGTACTTTCAGACCCATCTTCACGGTTTCATGAAAGATGCCTGCGCCGGTGATACCGCCGCCGATGATGATGAGGTCCAGGTTTTGCGGCAGGTCATCCATGGCCTATTTCTCTCCAAGCCGCTTCCACAGATCCACGCTTTTTTCCATGGCCGCGCGGACAATCGCTGCCATCTCGTTTCCGCCACTGCGCAGGTTTTCACGCATCTTCCGGTAAAGGTCCCGGGAGTGGTTCCTCGTCTCCTGCATCTGAAAGTACTGAAACCCGAGGACCTCGTACATGGCCGAGAAGTCATTGAACATGAGGGTATAGATGGGGTTGTTGGAAAATCGGGCCATTGAAACCTGAAGGGTCCAGTCGAAACGCGTGAAGGCCACGGGGTCTTCTTCGACGGCCTCGCCGCGCTTGAGGATCTCCGAGAGGGCCCCCGGCTCATTGGCGGCCGCCAGCCGGGCGACCGCCGGGAGGATGGCGGCCCTCGCCTCGAGGAGATGGGTCACGAAATCACCGGGGAGAAATTCGGCGTATTTTGAGAGCGTGCCGAGCAGTCCCAGGCCGCCCTTTTCCCAGAAATTGTTGACCACGGTGGCTTTTCCCTGGGAGATGGTGAACCATCCCTGCCCGCTGAGACGATGAAGGGCTTCCCTGAGGGTGGGGCGGGTCACACCAAGCCGGGTTGCCAGGGCCCTTTCCCCAGGCAGAGGCGCGCCGGGAGGGTATGTGCCGCCCAGGATCGCCGTTATGAGCCGCTGTTCGACGAACAGGGCCGGCCTCAGGGGGGTGTCGGGAAGTGTCACGGTGCTTTTTGTCCTTTACTTTTTGCGGGTTTGCTGGTAAGAGGTCTTACCAGTTGTCTCAAGGCCTGTCAAACCCTATTTTGAGGGCATGTCCCGCTTATTCCCGTGCCCGCAGGAGGGGAGTGTCCGCAATGGGAAAGAAACGCGCCTTTGTTCCGGCCTGGTCCGACGAAGCCCCACCGCCGGAAAGTTACCGCTCCATTTTCAAATGGGGGGCCCCGGACAGGTTCAAGCACCCTGACGACCGCCTGTACCGCATGCTGAAGGAAAAGCTGGGCCTCACCGACGATGACTTTGCCGAAAAAAAACGTTTGGGCAATGAAGCGGTCGTCCTCGACAGGCCCCCCTCCATTGAAAAAAAGCACGTGCAGCGCTTGAGCGCCATGGTGGGCCGGGAGAACCTCTCTTCGGACGATTACTCCCGGCTGAAATATGCCAGCGGCAAAACCGCCCAAGAGGCCATGTCCCTGAGACAGGGGGTGGCGCTGGGGGCGCCGGACATCGTTGTCCACCCCAGAGGCCGAAACGATGTCGAAAAGGTCGTCTCCTACTGCCATGAACAGGTCATCCCCGTTTACGTCTACGGCGGAGGGTCTTGCGTCAACCTGGGGCTTCTGCCGGTGCGTGGCGGCGTGACCATGGTGATGAGCACACACATGAACCGTGTCCTGTCCTTCAGCGAGGCCAACCAGACCATCACGGTGGAGCCCGGCATCATGGGGCCCGAGTACGAAAAGAGCCTCAATAACGCGCCTGAACTCTTCAACGCCAAAAGAAGATACACCGGCGGCCATTTTCCCCAGTCTTTTGAATTCTCATCCGTGGGCGGCTGGATTGTGACCCTCGGCTCGGGCCAGGAGTCGTCCTACTACGGCGATATGTACGACCTCGTTCTGAGCCAGGAGTATGTCACGCCGGCGGGATCCTTCAAGACCCCGGAGTTTCCCGCCAGCGCTACGGGCCCCAAGGTCAATGACATGATGAAGGGAAGTGAGGGGGCTTACGGTGTACTGGTGGGGGCCACCCTTAAAATCTTCCGGCACATGCCCGCCAGCAGAAGAAGATTCGCCTTCATTTTTTCCGCCTGGGATCAGGCGGTCGAGGCTGCCAGGGAAATATCCCAGGGAGAGTTCGGCATGCCCTCGGTATTCAGGATATCCGACCCCGAGGAAACCGATGCGGTCCTGAAGCTTTACGGTGTGGAGGGAACGCTTCTGGACCGGGTAATGAGATTCAGGGGCTTCATGCCGGGAAGACGCGCGCTCATGATCGCAGCCGCCAACGGGGAAAAGAACTTCGCCGCCAACATCAAAAAAAGGGTCAGGGGAATATGCCGCCGCAGGGGAGCCATGTACCTGACGGGCCTGCCTGTCAAGGCCTGGGAAAAGGGGAGGTACAGCGATCCTTACATGAGGGAGGATCTCAACGATTTCGGCATCATAATCGACACACTGGAGACCGGCGTTACCTGGGAAAAACTGCACACCCTGCACCGCCATGTGAGGTCTTTCATCAAAGCCAGGCCCAACACGATGTGTCTGACCCACGCTTCGCACTTCTACCCACAAGGCACGAACCTGTACTTCATCTTCATGGCAAAGATGGGTGATGCAGGCGAATACAAGCGGTTTCAGAGCGGTATAATCGACACCATCCATAAGCACGGGGGCTCGTTGAGCCACCATCACGGGGTCGGCAAGATGATGGCCCCCTGGATGGAACGGCACCTGGGAAAGGTCCAGATGGGTGTGCTGAGGGCTTTGAAGAGGCATTTCGACCCCAACGGCATCATGAACCCGGGAGGGACCCTTTCCCTGGATCGGCCTGAGAGAGAAAGAAGAACCGCCAGATGACCTTGTTTTTTACATCCTTGAGATGGTTCAACGAAAAAAGAGAGGACCTCTATGAAAGAGGCGGAATTTGCAGCGCTGACGGGTTACCGCAGGCTGACGGCATCGGAAATGAAGAAACGGGCGGCGGCGTTCTACTCGGAGATGGCCCACCGGCGCACCGTGCGGGATTTTTCCGACGAACCGGTGGATCGGGCCGTCATCGAAGACTGCCTGCGCGCGGCTTCGACGGCCCCCAGCGGGGCCAACCAGCAGCCGTGGACCTTTGTCGTGGTTTCGGATCCGGCCGTGAAGAAACAGATCCGCCAGGGGGCCGAGAAAGTGGAGGCGGCGTTCTACAGCAAGGAGGCTACCAAGGGCTGGGTAAACGACCTCAAGCACCTGGGGACGGGGCCCCGCAAGCCGTTTCTGGAAAAGGCGCCCTACCTGATCGTGATTTTCTCCCAGCTTTACGGCCTTTTGCCGGACGGTGAGAAACAGAAGCACTACTATGTGCTGGAGTCCGTGGGCATCGCCACGGGCATGCTGATTACGGCCCTGCACCACGCCGGGCTGGTCTCGCTGACCTACACGCCGGCCAACATGCGGTTTCTGAACCCGATACTGTCGAGACCGAAAAACGAAAAGGCGTTTATGATCCTGGTGGCGGGGTATCCGGCCGAAGATGCACGTGTTCCGGTACTGGAAAAGAAGGCGCTGGAGGATATCGCCGTCTTCGTTTGAGCCGGGATGTGCGATTGCCGGGAGGGGGATGACGCGCCATCCCGTGGTCAAGGTTTAAACACGGTCACACCGACTTTTTCCGCGGCGGCGACCAGTTTTTTGTCCACGGTTGCGACGGGACAATCCTTGCGCATGGCCAGTTCGAGGTAAGAAGCATCGTAGCCGCAAAGACCGGTTGCTCTGCCCAGCGTCAGTAAGTCCCTCATGGTTTTTCCCGGATCCTCACTGGAAAGCCTGGTCTGTCATTCCAGTTCCTTGAATATTTCAATCAGCGGTCCGTCCTCGCGCCACAGCCAGCAGCTGTTCTTGACCCTTTCCAGGACCATGGGCAAATGCTCCTTGGATTTTACGGGCTTGCGCGTCATGGCGCTCCAGCTGCCCTGCACGGCCGCCGGCGCCATGGCCGTCAGAAGGGACACCAGGTGGGTGCAGCCCCGGGGGCCGCCGGCGATTTTTTTCAGTCGGGCCGTGAAACCGGCCACGATGGACAGCCCCTTTACCGGGGCGAGGCATTGCTTGACCTGGCTGCAGAGTTCATGGGGGACGGTGGGCATTTCGACTTCGATGTTTATGATGGTCAGTTGCGGTCCGCGGACCTCCATGCGGATGATCATGTGGTGAATGGTGCCGGGTTCCAGCACCTTGCCGGTGAGCTGATAGGAGTGAAACAGTCGTTCGTCCCTGAGAATGCCCTCGACGACCACCGAATCGGCGCCGCCTTCGTAAGTGGCGATATCGATTCGCCGGGTATGAATCTTCTGTCCTTTTTTGATCATGGGTTTTCCATTCCTGTGTTGGTTGGCACCTTAGGGCCCCGGAACAAATTAAATCCACAATCCAACTTGTCTTTTTGCCCGTGACCCTTACCCCGGTCAGGCTGTCGTAACAAGAAAAGCCATCAGCCGATGCACAACGCTGTGAAATAGTTGCCAGTTGCCGGTTAACAGTTGACAGCGAAGGAGGGCGATCCATGTTATCTCCCATCCACCAAACCCGCGAAACACACGAAACGACGAATTGGGCCGGGGGGCTTCCCCGCGTCAGGGGGGTACAGCCCGGGTTTTTTCGGGCAGTCTATCCGGCCGGGTTGGATTTATCAAGGGGCAGGTTTCAGGGATTCGGGTTTGCGGCCCGTTTCGGCGGACGGCATCTGAAAAGATATTGACTGTCAAGCGGCTGTTCTGGTAGGTTGCTGCGCTTTTTAGCCTTTTCCGGTGTCCGTCGGCCGGCAGTTCAACACGGGCCGGACCGAGGGCGCTGCCCAGGGGGCTTGGGGGTCGAGAGGAGCGAAAACAGCGGGCGCAAATCAATGCGGGGCTGACATCTGCCATGCCAAAGGGTTCCATCAAAATTGCGGTGATCGATCTGTACAGGGGTGTGCCGAACCAGGGGCTGCGCTGCCTGCGGGACCTGTTGACGCAGGCCGGCCGGCAGCGGCCCGAGCTGGAGGTGGCTTTTAAATTCTTCGACACCCGCGGCAGGGGGGAACTGCCGGACATGACCCATGATATTTTTATCTCGACAGGGGGGCCGGGAAGCCCCTTTGACGGCCGGGGACAGGCCTGGGAGAAAAATTATTTCAACTTGCTGGACCGCATTTACACACACAACCAGAATCATGACTCTGGGAAAAAATACGTTTTCTTCATCTGCCACTCATTTCAGATGATGGCCCGCTTTTTCGGCATAGCCGCAGTGGTCAAGCGCCACTCCCAGGCCTTCGGCATTTTTCCGGTCCACAAGACCGCGGCCGGCAGGGCCGACCCCCTGCTGCAGGGCCTGGCGGACCCCTTTTTCGGCTCCGATTTCAGAAACTGGCAGGTGATCCAGCCGAACCACAAGAAATTGAAAAGTCTGGGCGCCAGGATTCTGTGCATGGAAAAAATCCGTCCCCACGTCCCCTACGAACGCGCCGTGATGGCGGTGCGGATTTCCCCTGAAATGGTGGGCACCCAGTTTCACCCCGAGAGCGATCCTGCCAGCATTCGATGGCAGCTGGAACACCCTGAAAAAAAGAAGCGCATCCTCGAAAAGTGGGGCCTGGCCAAGTATCGGCAGATGCAGTTCCTGGCCAGCGACACCGACGCCCTGGTGCGCACGCGCAAGATCATCCTTCCCGGGTTCATAGACCACGCCTGCCGCTCGTTGTATCCGGCAGGTTGACTTTCAGGCTATTCGGGGCCGCCGGCTGCCAGGGCCCGCCAGACATTGTCTTTGCCCTGCAGGCGGGCGCTTTCGTCGGTCACACATCTGATCAGGTAGTCCGAAACCTTGTCCACGCCCATGTCGGCCAGCCGGGGGCCTATGGAGTTGGTGTCGAAGTCGCAGGAAAAATTCAGGAAGTCGATGGCGTAGGGCACCCCGTCCTTGACCAGCAGCTCGGTGGTATTGATCTCATAGCCCAGGGCCCGGTTGAGTTTGCGGACGTACGCTTCGATGCGCCCCAGCAGTTCGGGGCCGAAAAAGTCGGGGTCCACCGAATATTTCCCCAGCCGCTCGCCGGCGACACGGTCCGGCGGCTCGAAGCGGGCGGTGGTGACATCCCCGGCGATATAGAAGCAGCGTGCGAACTGCTGGTAGGCGATGTCCTCCTGGAGCATGAAGACCAGCGTGCGGCTGAGCCAGTTGCGCACCGCCAGGTCCTGACCGGGGTCTTCGGGATAAACCGCTTTGGTGTGGAAGACCTCCTTGTTGTAAAGGTGGAAGAACTCCTCAGGACTGTGGACCTTGCTGACCGCCAGCCAGCCGCCGCCGGAAACGGGCTTGAGCCAGCAGGGAAAGCCGATGTAGTCGAAGATGGCCTGCCAGTCGGACTGCTCCAGGAACTTCAGGTTGCGCAGAGATTCGGAGGTGATGTCGTAGAGCTGCGTCGAGCCGGCGATGGGCAGCAGGCAGGTTCGGGGCACCGTCAGGCCGAGTCTGGCGGCCAGGGTAAAGCCCAGGTATTTGTCGTCCGCCGTCCAAAGCACGGGATTGGGGATCACATAGGTACCCTGGGCCATGGCGGCCTTGAGCAGATAACGGTAATACGGGTAATCGTGGGAGATGCGGTCGTAGATCAAATCATAGGGTGGCGCTTGGCCGAGTCGGCCGGCGCCCATGACGGCCATTTCGGCCACCACCTCGCCCTTTCCCTTCTGGTTGATGGCTTCCGCCAGTGCATTGGGGAAATTGTCTTCCCGACCCCTCAGGATACCGATTTTTTTCGTCATTTTTGCCTCCAATTCCGTTTTTACATTAGGCCGCAGGCCCACAGCGGGGCGGTGTCAGGTTGTTGTTAATGCTCGGACATGATGTGTTCGATGTTGACGAATCCGGAAGGGGACTGGCTCCAGTAATCGATAACCGTCGGCTGGTCGGGCATCATGATCCAGGTGCCTTGGTAGCTGTAGTCCGGTGAAACGATTCTCAGCATCACCTCGCCGCCGTTGAAGGTCCATTTGCGGCCGTCCTGGTAGATGTGTTCAATGCCCATGCCCTGGCGGGTCTTGATGTGAACCTGGTCTTCGGGCAGGTCCCAGGACTGATCGATGATAAACTGCAGCAGCTGCCACTTGTTGCCCGAGGGAAGAAACCCCTGGTTGGCGGCGATGCCGGCATCGTTGGGCAGCCCGAAGGCCAGGTGCCCCGGAAACCGCCGGGCCACCTCGCGAAGCTCCGTCTCCCGGCTCCAGTCGTGATGAAGGGTGGCGATGACGTTGTGGATCAGGGCGTAGCAGCGGTGGTAGTCGTCCTGGGCACAGGCATCTGCGAGTTGGGCGGCCCCGGCCGAGTATCCCACCGTCAGTTTGCCGGCGTGCTGCCGCTGGTGAAGAGCGTTTTTGAAGCGGTCATAATCATCGAAAAAGTAGCCGCCCATGGCATCGTAGCGTTCAAAGCCGAGACTCACCTCGCCACCGCCCAGGATGACCACTTCGGCATTTTCCACCATGTTGAAGAAGACCTCGGCATCATGGCGCGACAGGTCCTCGCTCCAGAAAAAGACCATGGCATTGAGGCCAAAAGAGTGGAAGTGGTCGAAATACCATTTGAAGGTGCTCCACGAGTATTCCTGGGATTCGCGGCTCTGCATGCTGAAGGGCAGGTACAGGATGGTTTTGTTGTAAGGCTGCTCCAGGGCGCGCTGGACGATCCAGTGCCGGTGCAGGTACTCACAGCGGTTGTGGGAGCTGTATATCAGGGCGGTCGGTTTAAGGTACACGGGCACCTCCTCGGGCGGCAGCGGCCGTTTCCGGCCGTCCCCGTTCATTTTTCAGAAGAAATCGGAGCGGCACCTGGACCCGGGCGCGCCAGGCCGTTTCAGAGTGGGGGTCTCCGGCGTAGTATTTGCTGAGAAAGTCAGTTCCGAACTCATAGCCCTGATCCCTCAAGAGCCGCTCAACGCGCTTCTGGCGGTAGCGGTAGCCGGCACGATCGGCCTCGCTGCCGTAGTCCAGGTAGATCCTGTGCCGTCCCGGTGCGGGCAGGCGCGCTTTCAGGTAGGTGGTGAGGGGCTCGTGGGCCATGGGCCAGTGGGTCGAAAGGCAGCCGGCTCCTGCGTAAACCCGCGGGTATTCGCAGATGGCGTACAGCGAGATCAACCCCCCCATGCTGGACCCCATCACGAAGGTAGACGCCTGTTCCGGGCGGGTGCGGTAGCGGCTGTCGACCAAGGGTTTGAGTTCATGTACCAAGAAGCGCAGGTAATTGTCGGAAATCGGCATCCCGCCGTATTGTTTTCGCACAAACCGCCTCAAATGCCGGGACAGGTGGCAGCAGTACGGTTGCTGCGGCAGGTATTCGTACAATCTCTTGGGGGTGTTCCAGACGGCCACCACCATGGTGGGCGGAATCTCCCCCTTCCTGCCAAGGGCGGTCAGCGTTTCGTCCAGGCCCCAGTCGACGCCGATAAAAGACTTTTGCGGCTCGAACAGGTTCTGGCCGTCGTGCATGTAGAGCACCGCGTAGCCCTCGGCATGGTTTTCGTCGTAATCCGGCGGCAGCCAGGTTTCGACGTTGCGGGGCTTGATGAACGCCGACGGTACGCCCGAGTAGTGGTGCAGGGTGCCGATCAGATCGGGGTTTTCAACCCGCCGCCATCTCATCGATCGAGCCAGCAGATCGGTGCCATCCCCAAGCCGGCGTGGCGCTTGTCGGCCATTCCCAGTTCGGCCTTCACCGCCAGAATAGCCCCCATGTTGGAAAACCAGCCCCGTCCCTCGGGGTCGTTTTTTATCTTTCTGGCAGGATCCGCGCTGGTGTAGTGGGTGCGGCTGAGCGCCAGGATGCACCTGGCTTCATGGGGCGATGCGGGTACGGCCGGGGAGCCGGCATGAAACACCAGCCGCGTTTCGGAACACACCCCTGCCCGCACGTCGGGATCGGCCACTTCCGCGTTGATGTCCGGCATGAGCGGCGTAGCCCAGAACATCTCCTGCGCCAGCATGGGCTCTTCGGAACAGTACTTTTCCAGCACCGCGAGATCGGGGCCGACGAACACGCCCTTGGAACTCATGCCGTGCAGGGGTTTGATCACCAGGTGTTTGAGCTGATCCGGGTCTTTGCGCAAAGATGCCAGGCGGCTTGCGGTGATGAGCTCTGTCTTGGGCGCGGTGCCGACACCCTCCAGCATGCACAGGCTGGTGAGGGAGCTCTTGTCGATGAGGTAAAAACCGGCGATATGCTTGGACAGGTCCGGCCACAGGCCCGGCGTGGTGTATACGCGGCGTAGCGTCTCGACGACCTCGGGTTTTCCCTCGTCCTGCATTTTGCGGATGAATTTGCGGAAATCCACATCCACCAGCCGGGAGATGACCTTGTCGATCGGGCCCGTTTTGCCCTTCCAGCGGTAGTGGAGGCGGTCGCCTTCGAAATAAACATCCTGGGGATCGAGGATAAGCGGCTCCCGGGCAGGGTTCCCCCCGCGCATGAATTTCGACAACAGGAGCAGGTTGGTGAAGCTGGGCTGGTTGGGGGGGTCGATCTCCAGAAAAAGAATCCGGTCGCGGTGGTCCTCTGAGCCGTGAATATAGGTGGCCAGCACCTGCGCGTCCAGTTCAGCGTCGGTCAGCGGCCGTCCGTCCGTGCCGGCCATGGTGAACACGGCGTCTTCATAGGCGCCCGTTTTGCGCGCGGCCCGAATGCACTCCCGGAACCACCCGTAATAGGTGTCCACGCTCTGAGCCTCCAGTATCTTGGCATACAGGTGGTCACCGGAGGCCTTGAATTCCTCGAAGCTCAAGCCCCTCCGGGAGTTCGCACCGTAAACCAGCACATCGAAGGCCAGGTCTGGTTCGACCCCGAGAAAGTACCGGTGCAGGATGTCGATCATCTCGTCTGTAACCCACCCCTGCGGCATGCGTTTGACCAGATAATCCGGGCCTTCCGCTTTGAGGCGCTTGCGCGTCAGGGCATACAGAACACGGGCGGTGGCCCGCAGGATCTTCATGAGATAGGGCGGCAGGTGAAGGGGCAGGGCCCAGGGGTAGTCCCCAAGGCCGTAAATGGGCACAAACAGCCCCTTGCGCTCGAGGTGATCGTAATAGCCCTCGATTACCTTTCCGTCCCGGGCGATGCGTTCGTTTTTCTCCAATGCCCGTCGGGTCTGGGCAATGCGGGTTCCCTCGTCGTATTTTTTTTCGGTTTCCTGCAGCGCATCCAGCGCCTGTTCAAGGCTGGGTAGACTTTCCTGGCTGCTCATAGGGCGGCTCCTTTTCTGCGGGATATCCGCTGAATCGCATCCATCGAACCTTGGAAGCCGTGTACGGTGACATGGGCAAGCTATGGGTTCCTGCCGGCCACCTGACCGGAAAAGTCGAAGAGAATATCCGTATAGGTCGAAATGCTTTCCAGGTCAATCCATTCGTTGTCAGAGTGATGCCCGGCGCAGACCGGCTTTGAGATGATCACCGGGATTTTAAACCGGGTGAAAAAGCGCGCGTCGGAAGCGCCCTCGCTGCGGTAGACAGGCATGGGCCGGGACAGGTGGCGCCGGGCGGCCTCCTGAAACAGGCGGCTGCACCACAGGTCCATGTCCAGGTAAAAGTTGTCGCCCACCACCTGGGGCTGGAACTGCCCCCGCTCGCCCACGATGCGTTTCAGGCGGTCCATCATCTCCTCGGCCGTCTGGCCCTCGATGAAGCGCAGGTCGAAGCTGGCCTCACAGGTGTCCGGCACCTTGTTGGCGGCGTCGCCGGCCGCTATTCGGCCGAAATTCAGGGTCTGGGTCCACTGCTCCGGGGAGTGGACGAAGGGAAACTCCCTGCGCAGATCCGCGTAGATGGCCAGCATCTTGTCGAGGGCATTTTCGCCCAGCCAGGGCCGGGAGCCATGGGCCGATTTGCCCGTGGTTTTGACATGAAAGAGGATGACGCCTTTTTCTTCGGCCTCGATCTGAAAGTTATCACCGCCGTCCGGCAGAAAACACACCTCCGGCCTCAGCCCGACTTCATTGAGCAGATAGCTGATGCCCCTGTTGCCGCCGATCTCCTCGTCGAAGGTGAACACCAGCAGAATTTTCTCCCTGCCCGCCCCGAGGCGATCCCAGACATCCAAGAACACCGGCACGGCGAATTTCATGTCGCTGGTGCCGCGCCCCAGCATCTTGCTGCCCTGGATTTGGGGGTCGAACTGTTCCTCGCGGGCCTGGACCACGTCCAGGTGGCACGACAGCATCAGGGCGGGGTTCATGTTTTCGACGTCCAGTCCGGCCAGGAGGGAGGGGTAGGGATCGGAAGGGATGATTCTGGTTTGCATGCCGCGCTTCTGGGCTTCAGCCTGGAGCCGCGCGCGGCAGCGCTCGTGCTCCGCCAGGTTTTCGGGCTCGTGGGTGGTTTTCATGCGAATAAGCTCTTTGAACAACGCAAGATATTCCTGTTCCATGACAACTCCTTGGGGGACGTCCTTAAGAAATTCAATAACTTTTTTGCTGTTCTGATGGACTGGATATTTTCAGGCCAAAGGGTACATCCGATTCGTCAGCCGCCTCTTCCCGGTATGATATCACCCCATGATTCGGGCGCAATAATTTTATTGGGGCTGAGCATGGCCGCCTATTCTCATCGGTTTCCAAGACATCCGGAATCTCGGTTTTCGGCGTGGCGGAGGCGAATCCGCCTTTGCGGCCAGTGCCCTTGGCCAGGCAACCCGCGCAGCGGTGAATGAAGCGGTCAGGAAAATTACCCGGCAACTGGCCAGTCGTTACCCCAAACGGCGATAACCGGGAAGATGTCCCCTCCTGGAAGTTGGAGAAGAGGGGCGGGTTTTAGCGACAACATTTATTTGCGAGGAAGTACAAAAAACGGTATTCAAGCTGCATGATACAAGGAGACCGCGGATTCGAAATGATCCCAGTCCCCTTGTTTTTTCTGCCCTCTATAAAGCGGCTTTCAGTGCACCTTTCATGTTTTTCATGTCCTTGGGATTGCCATTGGGATGCAGCACAATCATGATCATGGCCCATTTGCCGACAGGCGACGCGGCCAGGGGGGCGCTGTAACTGCCATCTCCCCAAGAGTCTGTCCGAAACATGAAGGGCGGTGTGCCTGCTCCGGTTTCATGCTTTTTCGGCTTGGTATTGACGAACCAGACCGTGTAGACGGCGTCGGGTTTGAGGCCTCTGGCCTGGATGCTCACATGGTTCCGGTCGATGACCGCGGTTCCGCTGGCCCCGGGGTGGCTGTCGGTCGGTTTCAGTTTGATGGTATGGCTGCCACCGGACGCCCAAACGATTGAAAGGAAAAAGACGCTGACTAGAGCCGCCGCTACGATGTAAATATTTCTCTTCGTTGTCATGGCTTGCCTCCTTGTGTTCTGCCCAAGCCTCATTGTCGAAAAAGCGACGAGGCGAGGATGGTCGTGTTGCGGTAAAAGAGCGGTTGATTTTGATTTCATCAGCCGCTTTGGCTTTTGAAATTTACGTCGCCCCGCTCTGAGAAACCTTACACGGAAAAGGCGATGTTCGATTTGAAGAAGGTCGCCATCTTTGGGCAGCTGTTGAGAAGTTGGCAGGGATGTTTGCGATTGAGGGGTGGAAAACCTGAAGAAGGGGAATAGGCCCTGCGGCTGAAGCGCCGCCCTTGCCGGCAGTTTGCAAGGGGTGCAAAAAGCGCTAAGCGCCTGCCACAGCCATTGAATCTTCAATCTTGATTTGAAGCTCGGCCATGTCCACAAGCAGATCCCCGATGGGGATATTCATGGCGTGGGACTGCAGACTTTCCCGTATCTGCTCGTCGGTGATGCACTTCAGGTCCTTTAAGATTCCCAGCAGTGACTTCCGGGACTCGAGTTTGGACTGGATCCGCAGCGCATATTTGAGTTTGGTGTCGCTGATGAGCCCATCGGCCAGCAGATGGGAGACAACGATGCCATAGGCAGGAGAGGTTTCCGTGACCTTAACGCCGAAGGTTAATTTAAAGGACATATCGGGCTGTTAGCAATTTCGGTTGAAAAGCAGGAAAACTTGAGTCAAAACCCGACGAAGCGCCGCGGGAGCACGCTGCGGGGTTTGACAACAGCATCTGACGGGCTATGTTATGCTGGAAGGGAGGCGGACATGCGCATCTTCAGTGTGATCATAATCGTTTCTGTTTTATCCGTTCTCAGTGTCTCCTGCGCCGCGACCCATGAAAGCGGCGGCGGGGAGAAGAACCTGTCCGTAACCAGCGACTGGAAAGACTGGCGGCAGCCGCCCCCGTGGAGTCGGCGTTGAACAGGCTCAAGGCTCAGGAGATTTTATGTTTGAAGGCGTCCAGGGCCTCCGGCAGCAACCGCCGGATATAGGAAGAGCGGTCTTTGGGGATGAGGAGCTGGAACTCGGCATGCCCGGGGTGGGCGGGGGCGAGTTCCGGCGGCCTGCGTCGGCAGGCGTACTTGTACCTGGGAAAGGATGTCACCATTTCCAGGAGAGGGATCTCCCGGCAGGCAAATTCCTGAATCCATCCCAGCCGGTAGAACATTTCAAAGCGCACCTGATCGGCCAGAAACAGATGAATGTCCACAATCGACATTTTCTGTTCCGTGTCCAGCACGTGAAAGCGCTGTTCCGCCCCCAGCCCCAGAGCGCCCATGATCAGCTGGTAAAAGACGCCCGTGCTTTCGTCGCCGGGGGTTGCCAACTCCATAAGGACCTCATCGGGGAGATCTTGCAGGCCGGTAGACTGGTGGAATGATATTTTAAACCGCCGGCGCCAGGCCCCAAAAGCTCTTCTTTCAATGGCGTGGGCCTTGTAAGCGTTGAGGTCGACGACTTTGCCCATGTCCGGTTCTACCTCGTGTGTAGTTGTGCAGATCAGCGGGCGGCTGTGATTCCGGCCGTATCGATGTCGGTTCATCCAGGTTTCCGCGGATCATTTTAGGCCAGAACGGCGCTCTTGTCAAAATAAACCGACAGAAACAAAGAACATCGAATTGGCCTAAGGGTGCTTTACATTTGGCGCGATCCGCAGTATCACTGATGGCAGGTTTATGATGCACACCGGCAGCGGTTATGGGGGACCGACGGTGGGTCGCCGCGCTGGTCTTGCGGAAAATTATGCGATTTCTATTATACAACATACGCTATGCCGCCGGCATCGGGCGCCGGTTTCATTTTCCGGTGCCTTACAGCGGCTACATCAAGAAAACCGGCGTTAACCTGAATCATATCGTCGATTTCATCCGCTCGGTGAATCCGGACATCATCGGCTTGATCGAGGTGGACAGCGGATCCTTCCGGTCCGAAAGAAACAATCAGGCCGAGTCCATCGCCTGGGAACTGCAGCACCAGCATATCTACCGGTCCAAGTACGCCGCCACCTCCATGACCCGCAGGGTGCCCCTTCTCAACAAACAAGGCAACGCCATCGTGACCCGCATGCCCATCGTGTCCCAGAAATTTCACTATTTCCGTGAGGGGGTCAAGCGCCTGGTGATTGAAGCCGAGCTCGAGGAGGTGACCGTTTTCCTGGTGCACCTGTCGTTGAAATTCCGCCATCGACAGCACCAGCTGCAGGACCTGTACAACATGGTCAGGAAAGCCACCAAGCCGGCGATCGTGGCCGGAGACTTCAACGTTTTCTGGGGAGACCGTGAACTGCAGCTCTTTCTGGCCGCCACCGGGCTGGTCAGCGCCAACGGCCAAGGCCGGCCCTCCCATCCCAGCCGTGCCCCGCGGCGACAGCTGGACTACATTTTTCACAGTCCCGAGCTGTGCACCGTCTCCTTCGAGGTCCCCAGGATTCAGCTATCCGATCACGCCCCCCTAGTGTGGGACTTTGAACTGCCCGCCAAGAATCGCCCCATTGATAAATCTCACCATGCATCGGCTGTGCGGCAGGAATAGAAAACCCGCTGAAACAGATTCATTTTTTTGTTTGACTTTCCGTATTCCCCTTTTTAAGAAGTTGAAACGACTGGTTGCACTGTGCTTCGAATACTGATCTGAAAACAGTCAAGGAGGGAACGCATGATCGTGTTAACGCAGAAACGGTGGTGGCAAATAGCGCTGGCGGGGATGCTCATGGTACTGATGGGCGCCGGGGGTGCTCTGGGTGGAAAGATCCAGGAGTTCACGGCCGACAACGTAGTGCTGGGTCCCGACGGCCAGGTAAAAACGGTGAGTAAACTGTATTTCGCCCGTGACAAGATGCGGTCGGACATGGACATGAGTTCCAAGGGGATGGGGAAGGGCAAACTGGTAATGATCTACCGGCGTGACAAGAAACAACTGTGGGCGCTCGACCCCGAAAAGAAGATTTACGTACAGATGCCCATGGATGAGAAAGAGTGGGAGCAACAGGCCGAGGGCATGATCAAGTCCGAACAGGCCAAGATCCTCGGCAAAGAGACTGTCAACGGTTACCGCTGCACCAAAAAGCAGGTCACCCGCAAGATGGAAGTGATGGGCATGAAGATGACCAGCACGCAGACCATATGGGTGTCGGACGAGATCGAAGTGCCCATCCGAACCCGCAGCCAGGACGGGATGGTGACCGAGCTGCGCAATATCAAAAGGGGAAAACCCCCTGCCAAGGTGTTTGAAATTCCGCCGGGGTACAAAAAGGTCGGTGATGACATGATGGCGCTGATGATGGCCATGCACGGGAGGAAGATGCCCGCTGCGGGGCAGTCCGCAGGCCAGGAGGACGGCGGGATGAAGCTGCCCTTCAAGCTGCCCAAAGGCATGAAACTGCCCTTCGGCAACAGTAACTGACAGTCCCGGGCGACACGGTTGTCCGCGAACAGGAAAGGGGGACGTTTCAACGTCCCCCTTTCCTGTGAAGCGTATCGGTCCGGTGTTTATCAGCCGGCCGCCGCCACTTTCTTGGGCGGCTCATCATCCAACCCCTTTTTCTTGGTCAGGAACCAGATCGGACACGACTCGCGGTACTTGCAGTACAGGTCCGGGTCACGGCATTCCAAGCACTCCTCGCACATGTAGATGTCATACTTCTGGCACCGGTAACTGGTTTTGCGGTCCGGGTGGTTGATGCATCTTCCCATTGCCATGTTAAGAGATCTCCTTCCTGTGCCCTCCGGCACTTGAACTGTAGGGCCCTGCACACGTGTGCCCGTGCCCCGCTGTGGCATCCTCTTCAAAGCTTACCCAATATAAGACGCTTTGCCCCGGATGCAACACCCTGCCCCCGAAGGAGCGGTGCTACTGCATCTGAAAGCGCGGCCCCAGGTCGCTGCCGGCCAGGATCTTTTCGATGGTCTCCTCCATGCGGGCCTTGGGGACCATGCCGGTGATCTGTTCCACGGCCTCGCCGCCATTGAAAAATATCAGTGTCGGTATGGCCTTGATGCCGAAGGTCGCCGGTGTGTTGGGGTTGTCATCCACGTTGCATTTGAAAAACTTGAAGCGCCCCTCGTAAGCCGTGGCCAGTTCTTGCACCATGGGGCCGATGGCCTTGCAAGGGCCGCACCAGGGCGCCCAGAAATCCACCAGCACGGGCTGTTCGGACTTGAGAACCTCGTTTTCAAAGGTCAGGTCGGTGACTTCTGCGATGTTTTCGGACATGGCGTTTTCCTCCTTTTGATCGAATACGTTTTTTCGGCTTAGCGCAATAGTTTATACAATAATTGTGCCAGAAAATTCGATAAGGCCCTGCCGGCCTGCCCTGGTGCCGCAGGCCGTACAGGCAACCAGCTTCAGGTGTCAAGATACAGGATTACAGCGGGTTATCAAGGGGAAAAGTGTCTCAATAAGTTCCGGCGAATCCCCGCCGATCGTGTTTCGCCTTCGCTCCGGTGTCCATCCGGGGCGCCATGCGGTCGTCCGGCTGAATTTCAAAAACTCGTCGCAAGCTCCTAAAACAGTTTGAAATTCTTAACGCCGGACGACCGCATGGCTCTTCTCCCCGGATGT
>CAYUAQ010000076.1:0-21779 GCA_964442705.1 uncultured Desulfobacteraceae bacterium | reverse complement strand
TGATCTCGGGTCCCAGCAAGACCGCCGACATCGAGGTGGTCATGGTGGAAGGCGTGCACGGGCCCCGGGAAGTGCACATTTACGTGATTACGGAGCGAAACTGACGGCCACCGGCCCGGCCCAGACGGCAGGGAGATCCTTTTTGAAAACCGACATCGACGCCATCACCGCCCACTACGAATCCACCGGCTTGGAAAAACGCATCCTGGAGGCTGTGGCATCGGCCGCTGAAAACAGCAACGCTGTCAGCCGGAACCTGCTGGCGGCCTTCGACGAGTTTCACATCGGCGGCCGCCGCGCCACCCGGGAACTGGGCCGCTTGTGCGGCCTCGAGTCCGGCTGGCGGGTGCTGGACGCCGGCTGCGGCGTGGGCGGTCCGGCGCGCACCCTGGCGGCGGAATTCGGCTGCCGGGTGGCGGCCTTCGACCTGTCCGGCGAATATTGCCGCAGCGCCGGGCGTCTGACCGATCTGGCCGGGCTCTCCAAGGATGTGGTTTTCTGCCAAGCGGATGCGCTGCACCTGCCCTTTGGCGACCGCCTTTTCGATGCCGTCTTCAGCCAGCATGTCACCATGAACATCGCCCGCAAGGCCGAACTGCTGCGCGGCTACCGGCGTGTGCTGAAGCCCGGCGGACGTCTGGCGCTCTACGAGGTGTGCGCCGGGCCGTGCGGAACACCCCGTTTTCCCCTGCCCTGGGCCGAAAACGAAACCATCAGTTTCCTGGTTGCACCGGGGGAGCTTCGGGATCTGCTGGCCCGGAGCGGATTTTCCGGACTGGTCTGGGAAGACGTCAGCCGGCCGGCCCTTTCCTGGCTGCGTGAATCCGTCACCCGGCACAAGGCCGCCAAGAAAACCACCCCCCGCCTTTCCCCCCGCCTGCTCATGGGTGAACAGGCCGCCGCCAAGGCCGCCAATGTCTCCCGCAACCTCAGGGAAGACCGCATCCGCCTCATACGCGCCGTTTTCACCCGGCGGTGAAATTAAAGCCTAAAGTTCGCCCCCCGATCGACCGATTTTAAGCGTCAGGCAGGCAACCCATTCCCGACGGTGCAGACCTGGATCGGTTTCAACACGCTCCGATAATGGAACAAAAGCCTGGTTTTCATTCACACCCGTAGTCAGGTATGCGGAATGACTAAAAACGATGCAACCGGAATTCCATCTACAGGGCCGGCGATGACCAACAAATCAGCTGAACAGGGAAAGCAGCAGCCAACCACAGAGGCCGTGCAGGAGGAATTCATCCCCCGCCGGCACGATCGTTACGATTTTACCTACCCCCTGGCTTTCAAGCTCTTTTCGCGGGATTTCGGGGACCTCTGGATCGAGGGCAACCTCAAGGACATCTCCATGGGCGGCGCCTGCATCCGCGTCGAGGACCCCTACGGGCGGTTGAGCAGCAAACGGGTTCACGATCTGAGAATGAAACTCAAGCTGTCCGAACCCAGCGGGGAGAAGCTGCTGCTGCTGGCCGTGGTGCGCTGGAGCCGCAGTCTGAAAACCGAAAAGGGCGATGTCACCCTCATCGGGGTCGAATTCGACGGCCTTCTCGAATGGCAGGAAGAGCGGTTGCAGCATCTCATCAAGCTCAAGGGCAAGGACCATAAAATGCTGTGGTCGCTGTGGGATAATTTCATGCAGGCAGAAAGCAGGTAAGCAACCATGCAGGACGTTTTGAGAAAAAAGCTGTGGGCCGTGGGTGGAGGCAAGGGCGGGGTCGGCAAAAGCGTCTTCACGTCGCTGCTGGCATCCCGGCTGGCGGGACTGGGCGCCCGGGTGGTGCTGGTGGACGCGGATCTGGGCGGCGCCAATCTGCACATCCTGTTCGGCATCCGCTATCCGCTGTACACCCTGGGGGATTTCATTACGCGCCAGGTGGAAAACCTGGAAGACGTGCTGCTCCCCACGCCGGTGGAAAATCTGAGACTGCTGTGCGGCGCGGACGATATCCTGGGGATCGCCAATCCCAGATTCGCCCAGAAAATACGTCTGCTGGGCCACCTCAGAAGGCTGTCGGCGGACATCATCCTGCTGGACCTGGGCGCCGGCACTTCCTACACCACCATGGACTTCTTTCTGTATGCCGGCGGCAAGATCGTGGTCATGACCCCCCAGGTCACCTCTATCCAGAATGCCTACGGCTTCATCAAGAGCTGTCTGCAACGCAAAATGGTGCGCACTTTTGCCACCGACCCGGAAGCCCTGGAACTGATCCACGGCGCCCTCGGCATCCAGAAAAACGAAAAAACGGAATTCATGACGGAACTCAAGAAGGCGTTTCGCCGCCTGGGGCCGGAACAGAGCAGCAAACTGGCCGCCTGTTTTCAGGAGATGAACACCGGCATCGTGGTCAACATGGTGCGTGGCAAGAAGGAACAGGACGTGGGTCGCATCGTGCAGGAGGTCTCCAGAAAATACCTGGATCTTTCCCTGGAATGTATGGGGTTTGTCAATTACGATCCGGTGCTGGACCGTTCCATCAACAACATGGCTGATTTTCTCAAAAAGGGCGGCGGCCAGTCCATGGGCATGGAAATCTACGACATCGCCGCCAAGGTACTGAAAAGATCCCGCCCCGACAATCCGGCCGACCAGGCCGAGGCCATCGCAGCGGCCAAAAAATCCCTGCAGCAGGCCTACGCGGCCGTCCGCATTTAAAGCGAACAGGTATCGGGGAAATTTCCTGCCCTGATACCTCATCGCTGACACCTGCCAATCTCAGACCAGCAGGTATTTTCTGCGCACCTCCTCGTTGTCCCTCAGATCTTCGATACTGCCCTCGTAGCGGATGCGGCCGTTGTCGATGACGTAGCCGCGATCGCTCAGGTCCAGGGCCACCTTGAGGTTCTGCTCGGCCAGCAGCACGGTCAGTCCGCTGTCCTTGAGCCGCGCGATCTGTTCGGCCAGGGTGTTCACGATGAGCGGCGCCAGTCCCTCGGTGGGTTCGTCCAGCAGCAGCAGTTCCGGGTTGGTCATCAGGGCTCTGGCGATAGTCAGCATCTGCTGCTCGCCTCCGCTCAGGAAACCGGCCCGCCGTCCGTCGATCTTCTTGAGCGCCGGGAAGAAGTCATACACCCGCTCCCTGTCCCAGCCGCTCTGTCCGGCTTTTTGGCGCGCCACGATTTCCAGGTTCTCGCCCACCGTCAGGTCGGCGAACACCCGCCGATCGTCGGGCACGTACCCCATGCCCAGGCGGGCCATGCGAAAAGGCTTGTGTCCCGTGCAGTCTTTTCCCTTGAACCGTACGGATCCCTGGCGAGGCGGGGTCAGGCCCATGATGCTGCGCATGGTGGTGCTCTTGCCGGCGCCGTTGCGGCCCAGCAGGCAGACGATTTCGCCGGCGGCCACCTTCAGCGACACCTCGAACAGAATGTGGCTCAGCCCGTAGAAGGTATGGATGCGCTCCACCTCTAGCATACGTCGGCACCTCCCAGGTAGGCGGCCTGCACCTGCGCATCGCAGCGCACTTTCTCGGGGGTGTCCTCGATGATGGTTCTGCCCTGCTGCATCACCATGATGCGCTGGGCAATGGTGAACACCAGTTCCATGTCGTGCTCGCAAAAGAGGATGGTCAGCCCCATCTCCCGGTTGAGCCGCTGCATCAACTCCAGGGTTACGGCGGTTTCCTCGGGCGACATGCCGGCCGTGGGTTCGTCCAAAATCAGGAGCCGGGGCCGGGCGCCCAGGGCAATGGCCATCTCCAGCACCTTCTGGTCGCCGTGGGACAAAGAGGCACTGACCCGGTCGGCCTTCCCGGCCAGGCCCACGCTCTCGAGAATCTCGAAGGTTTCCTTCACCGCCATGCGCCCGGCGGGCCTGAAGAGATTCAGTGTTTTTTTCAGCCGGGACAGCACGGCTACCTGCACGTTTTCAAACACACTCAGGCGGCTGAAAATGTTGACCACCTGGTAGGAGCGGCTGATCCCCTGGCGGCAGACCCGGTGCGGGGGCAGCCCGGAGATGTCCTTTCCCTGGAAGATCACCCGGCCCTCGTCGGGCGCCAGTTGGCCGGTGATGAGGTGGAAGAGGGTCGTCTTGCCGGCCCCGTTGGGGCCGATGACGGCCACTACCTGGCCCGCTTCGACCTGCAGGCTGGCACCGGCCACGGCCATGAACCCGTCGAAGCTCTTCTGAAGGTTTTCGACCCGCAGCATATCAGGCCTCCCCCCCACCGCCGCCGTCGGTGCGGGTCGCGGCGCGCGATCCCACCAGCCCCAGGACCCCGTCGGGCAGGAAGAAGATCAGCAGCATCAGGATGACGCCCAGAATGAGGGTCCAGTACTCGGTGTAGATCCCCACGAAGGTTCTCAGCACCACCATGATGGCGGCCCCCAGCATGGGTCCCCAAAAGGTGAACCACCCGCCCAGCAGACACATGACCAGCACCTCCAGCGACAGGGTCCAGAAGAGCAGCTCCGGAAAGGCGCTCTGCTCCACCGTGACGAACAGGGAACCGGCCACCCCGGCGAAACCGCCGGCCAGCACCAGTCCGATGAGCTGGTGGCGGCGCACGTCGATGCCCACGGCCGCGCTGCGTTCGGGGTTGTCGCGGATGCTCTGAAACACGCGCCCGAAAGGCGAGTGGATGATCAGGTACATCAGCACCAGGCACCCCACGCTCACACTGAGGGTAAAATAGTAGGCGCCGCTGGTCGATGCAATGGCGTCGGGGGTGCTGATGCCGTGCAGGCCGTCGTCGCCACCGGTGAAATCGTACCAGCGGTAGACGATGGCCCACACCAGGGATCCCAGGGAAATCTGCAGCATGCCGAAGTAGAGCTTGGACAGGCGCACGCAGATCAGCCCCATCACCAGGCTGAGCAGCGCCGCGGCCGCCGGCGCGGCGGCGTAGGCCAGCCAGGCCGGCAGATGCGTCTTCATGAGCACCAGGGCGAAGGCGTAAGCGCCCGTGCCGTAGAACACGGCGTGGTGGAACTGGTACACCCCGCCGAAACCCAGCACCATGTTGAGGCTGGTGGCCAGCAGGCCGGTGACCATGACCAGCGACAGGATGTAGACGTAGAAACGCGGCAGGAACAGGGGGCCGGCGAACAGGAGCGCGGCCGCTCCCGCCGTGATCAGCAGCGGTGTGAGACGGGAGTTATGCCGTGACAAGACAGATCATTCCTCTACCACGTCGATTTGAGAAGCCCTTTGGGAAAAAATACCAGCACCGTGACCACGGCCATGTACGGAAAAACAATGGCGAACTGGGGCCACACCAGGATGCCGATGGCGTCGGTGAGCCCGAAGATCAGCGACCCCAGCAGCGCGCCCCAGATATTGCCCAGGCCCCCGATGATGACGATCAGGAAGGCCTCGATGATGATGGCGTGGTCCATGCCCTGGGTGATGTTCTGGGTGGGAGCTACCAGGGCGCCTCCCAGCCCGGCCAGAAAGCACCCGATGACGAAGACCGAGGCGAACACCCAGCTGACGTTGATGCCCATGGCGCCCACCATCTCGCGGTCCACGGCCGCCGCCCGGGCGATCTTGCCGATGCGCGTCTTGTTGGTCAACAGCCACAGGCCCAGGGCCACCAGGGGTCCTGCCACCAGCAAGAACAAGTTGTAGCGCGGAAAGGGCAGCCCGAAGATGGAAAAGGCCCCCTGCAGCACGGCCGGCGGTGACAGACTGCGGTAGTCCGATCCCCACACCAGTTTCACCAGGTCGCCGAACACCAGCATGAGGGCGAAGGTGAAAAGCAGCAGCATGAGATGCTCCCGCTCGTACAGGTGGCAGAAGATGCCGCGCTCCACCGCGAAGCTGATCAGGGCCACCAGCAGCGGGGCGATCACCAGCGAAAGCCAGAAGGCGGCCGTGCCGCCGCCCAGGGCCGTGGCCACGGTCCAGGTCAGGAAAGCGCCGATCATGTACAGCGACCCGTGGGCCACGTTGGGGATGCGCAGCACCCCCAGCACCAGGCTCAGGCCCGAGGCCACGATGAAGAGGATGGTGGTACGGCTGAGCCCCACCAGGATCTGCTGGAAGAACCCGGCCAGGGTCACATTGGCGGCGAACTCCATTTTACCTTATTTCCCGCGAGCCTTCTTGATCTCCTCGACGCTGGGCATGACCTCTTCGCCCGGCAGGGTGACGATGTCGGCGGCGACCAGGTAGGGCTTGCCCGGCACCTTCTTGGTAACGCCCATGAACATGGGGAACATCACCTGGTGGTCATAGGCGCGCAGGGTCAGTTTGCCCACGGGGCTGTCGATGCTCATGCCCTCCAGGGCGTCGATGAGCTTCTCGGTGTCGACCTTGCCGGCTTTTTCGTATCCCTGCATGATGAACTTGGCGGTAATGTACCCGTAGAGGGCGCCCACGGCCGGTTCACGCTTGTAGGCGGCCTTGAACTCCTTGACGAAGGCCTTGTTGGCCGGCGTTTCGGGATAGTAATAGTAGTAGTTGGAGGTGCCGATGACCCCTTCGGGGGCATTCAGGCCCAGGGGTTTGAGGGTGGAAAGCTCGGTGGCCGTGTGCATGTAGAAGGGCACCCGCTTGTTGAAGCCGGTGGCCTGGGCGGCTTTGAGAAACGGCACGCAGTCCCGTCCGCCGGTGGCGATGATGACGCAGTCGGGCTTGGCCGCCAGGATGGCCGTGATGTAGGGCGTGAAATCGGGCTCCCCCACCTTCCACCAGGACTGGCCCAGCAGCTTGACGCCGGGCTTCAGCTTCTGCAGGTTGGACCACACGGCATCGGCGATGGCGTGGCCGTACTCGTAGTCGTCGCCGGCGATCCAGTACTTGACGTAGGGCCGCTTGGCCAGCCCCACGGCAGCGGCCTTTCCGGCCAGGGCCGTGTTTTCGTTCATGGAAAAGACGTAGCGGTGCCCCTTGGCCCCGGTGATCTTGGCGCTCTTGGCAAAGGTGGCGAAAAAGGGCACCTTTTCCTTCTTGCACAGGTCTGATATGGCCAGGGCCAGGGCGCTGTTGATGGTGCCCATCATGATGTCCACGTCCTTGCGCATGATCAGTTCCTTGGCCGCGCTGAGCCCCACGTCCACCTTGAACTTGCTGTCGCGGGTCATGACCTCGATCTTGCGGCCCAGGATGCCCCCCTTTTCATTCTGCTTTTGCACGGCCAGGTTGAAGGCATCGCGCACGTCGTTGGTGTAGGTGCTGGGCGGACCGCTGTAACAGTCCACGATACCGACCTTGAGGGTTTTGGCATCCGCTGCCCCGATACCAATGGAAACCACCAGAACCACCGTCAGCAAAACAGAAAACAGCGAAAATTTTTTCATGATTACCCCCCTTTTTTTGGTGCGCTGTTAAGCCAAAGCGGGTAGTACCCGCCATCAAACCGTTCTCATCCCCTCAAGTCTGGTCGCATCTTCGACCATTTGTACCTCTGTGCTTTTATCGATTATGGCGACATCCCGAAACACAGCCATTTGAAACGCGTTCGCATGTCCTCGGATATGTTGCCGCCGATTCTGGCCATGAACAGGTTTTCGGGTTTCAGGCAGATATTGGGTTCGTTGGTCTGGTACTCCTTGTAGCCGAAGGGTTCGAACAGGCGGATGAGCATTCCCCGGTACTGCTGGGCCGTCACGCCGGCGCCCTCCAGGTCCCACGTCCAGGAGTAGCCCACCATGTAAGCGATGATGTCCTCGATGGCGGGATCGGTGTGCATCTTGTCCAGGATGCGCGAGGCGATCCCGTGGGAGCGCCAGTTGCGGCTGACCTCGATGACCTTGACTTCCAACATGACACCCGGTCCCAGTCCGGCCCAGCGTTCGTCGGGGTCTGGCCGCGCCAGCACGCCGAACCCGATGATGTGGCGCTCGCCGGCCAGGGCCAGCACCACGTTGGCATCCGGCTGGGCGGCCTGCTCCTCGAGGCTCTCACGCCGGGTGTACAGGGACTTGTACTGGGCGTAAGTCCCGAATTGGGGGCTGAAGGTGCAGGCGCGGATCTGCTCGGGTGTGCAGCGGGCCACGATGCGCACCTCGCCGTCCGAAGCGGTCTGCGAAACATCGCTCATGGAACTCCTGGAAAGCAGGGGGTCAGAAGTCGCTCCATCCCCGGTGAAGTCTCTTGATCATGATGGCCAGGTCGTGGCGGTTGCCCTCCGGGTCCCTGACGTAGTCCCTGAGCACGGCCTCCTTGAAGAAGTCGAACTTGGTCACGGCTTCTATGACGGCATCTTCCACGCCGACCACCAGGTCGGTGCGCAGGGCTTCCAGTCCCTTGTCCATGGCGATTTGGATGAGATCCAGCAGCAGCCAGGTACCCAGACGCTTCTGCCGGTATTCCGGCAGCACGATGATGCGGAACTTGCCCACGTGTTTGGTGGCCCCGAAAGGGCGCAGGTACAGAGTGCCGATGCCGATGATTTCCTCATGGCAGAGTCCGATAATGGAAAAGACGGTGCCCTTTTCAATGGCCTCCAGGCGTTTTTTGATGAAATCCGGGTCCTCGATGGAGGCCCGCATGTACCAGCGTTCCTTTTCGGTGGTCTTGTCGTAGAATTTTTTCAGCAGGGGCTCGTCGCTTTTTTCCACCGGGCGGATGATGGCTTCTTCGCACTCTTTGAGTATGCATTCCTTGGGGTATCGCAATGGAAAAAAATCCTCCGGTCAGGGGTGATAACAGCACCGCAGCAGGCAGGCTTCACGATTGTTTATTTACCAGACAGCATGCCGCCGTGTCAACGGCGGCATGCAGCTTGAGCCGGGTACATTTGTCAATTATTTACTTTAATTACATCAGCTTATATAACTTTCATAAAGCACTACGGCAGGCGTTTCGGCCTGCCGTTTGCCAAACAAAACACCCTGGGCAGGGAAACGCTACTCCTTGGGCTTGCCCAGCACCTCGGCGAACATGTCCATGTCCCAAGTTCTGGCCTTGGCGATGTTCTGGCGGAACCTGATGAAATCGATGGTGTCTCTGCCGGTGATCTTTTTGGTGTTGAAGGCCCCGAACCCCAGGAAGGCCTCCCCGCCCATGTTGGCGGCCAGCCAGTGGCGGTTGTAGTTCTTGGAGTAGTCCCAGAAGAATTTCTTCTTGGCGCGTATGCTGTCGATGGACTTGATCAGGCAGCCCGGAAACAGGTTGGCGAACTGCCACACGATCTTGTCGACCTCTTTGTCCAACAGCTCGAAATCGGCATTGGGCTGGTGCTGCCTGACAAAGGCGCGCGCCTCCTTGAGCTCCTCGCCGCTCTTGAACTCGCCGTAGACGATTTCGCCGTCCTGCACGTAACGATCGGTAATCACCATGGGGTTGCGCACCCACTTGTCGTCCACCTTGAGCACCGGCACCACCTTGCTGATGAGGGTCTTGGCTTTCATCTTGTAGGCCGACCACATCTCACAGGACACGCAGTTCCACATGGCGTCTTCCATGCCCAGGAACCAGGGCAGAAAATCCGAGGAGCCGCCGTCAGGCGCCGACCCGTGGCGCGGGCCGGCCTGCCCGAAAATAGCCAGGTCCGAAGACACGGCCAGGTCGCAGGCCATGCCGATCTCCTGCCCGCCGGCCACGCGCATGCCGTTGACCCGGCAGATCACCGGTTTCTTGCAGGCCAGGATGGCGTCCACCATGTGGTTGAAGAGTTCCATGTACTGGCCGTACTCGTCGGGCCGCAGGCTGTAAAACTCGCTGTACTCCTTGGTGTTACCGCCCGTGCAGAAGGCGTAGGGGCCCGTGCCGGTAAAGATCACCGCCACCACGCTGCGGTCCAGGGAGGCGTTTTCGAAACCGGCGATGACCCCCTTGACCATCTCGGTGGTGTAGGAGTTGTACTGCCGGGGATTGTTCAGGCGGACCCAGGAGACGAAGAGGTCCTCGACCTCGTTTCCCTGGGGATCGGTGAGGGGTTTTTTCTCGTAGACCACGCAGGGCGGTTCGGCCCCCCAGTGGACATCGGTGTGCAGCAGATGGTCCTTCAGCTCGTCGTCACGGGGCATCCAGTCTAGCGTCATGGTACCTCCTTAATTTCGTCTTTTGGTCGTTTCCTCTTTTTCGGGGATCTCCTTGGAAAGGAAATAAAATTGATTTCCTTCCTTGACTTTTTGCCTCTGTGCCTTTGCCCCTTTGGGCCTTTTACAAAGCCAACACGGGTTGGCAAATTTTCCTGTCTTTTATGACCGCCTTGCGGGATCCAAATGGTTAAAAATCCGGCGTCAGCACGATACGCCTGGCCGGCGGCACCTTGTGGGCCTCTTCGAAGGCTTCGGCGATGGTGCTCATGGGCCGGGTCTGGACGAAGTCGCTGACGTTTATGCGACCGTTGAGAACCATGCCCAGAACAGCCGGATAATACTCGGGAAGGCAGCCCCAGGTACCGATGATTTCGGCGTCGAAGGCCATCAGCCGGCTGAACATGTACTCGATCTTGGCCATTCCGAACCCCACGATGATCAGCTTGCCGATGAACCCCAGCAGCGAGAGCCCGATCTCCTGGCCGGGCCTGACGCCGGTGACCTCGAAGATCTTCCATCCGTATGAGGGCAGTCCGTTTTCCTTGCACAGGGCCTTGAACTCCTCGGACACCGTGCGGGCGTCCTTGTCGGCCGAGTTGATGACGAAATCGGCGCCGTATTTCAGGGCGCGATCCAGTTTGGCCTGGTCGATGTCGATGCCCACCACCGTGCCGGCGCCCAGCGCCTTGGTGATCTGGCCGGTGTACTGCCCCACCCCCCCGCCGACGCCGATGACCACCACGTTGTCGCCGGGCTGCAGGTCGGCCCTCCGGGCGGCCTGGTACGGGGTTGTGGCCGCATCGGCAACCACTGCCAAGTGCGCCAGGGGCATGTCGCCGCGGTTCTTGATCTCACACAGGTCGATGCTGGGCACGGGGATGTGGCTGGAAAAGCCGCCGTAGATCCCTAGGCTGTTGCCGGGCATCTTCTGGGCCAGGCAGCGGTTGCCGCGGCGGGTCTTGCAGAAAATGCACTGCCGGCAAGGCATCACGGCGGGCACGATGACCTCCTTGCCGATCCACTGCTCGTCACCGGCCACCACCGTGCCGGCGATCTCGTGCCCCAGGGTCAGCGGTGGCTTATTGACGGTGGGCACGCCGTCGTAGAAATAGCCCAGGTCCGTGTGGCACACCCCGCACCCGGCCACTTCCACCAGCACTTCGCCCGGTTTGAGGTCGGGGACGGGCAGTTCGGTCTTTTCGATTTTTCCCGGCGTCACCTCTTTGGTTTCGCGGTTGTAAACGGTCGGCTGCACCATCTGCCATGTCATAATTTTGTCCGGTACCGATGCCATTTTCACGCCTCCTTCACCTGAAAAATCACGGAAAAACACCCGCTGAATGCTGTCGGGCCCGATGCCGTCATCATCGCGGTAGCGGGGTTCCACGACCATGCCGTATTAAGACTATAATGTAGCTATAATGTATCTAGGCCCTAAAACCTTGTCAATATTTTTATTTACACCACCTCGCCTTTGACGGAAAATGGGACTCAATGCCAAACGGCGGCCCCCGGGAAGCGGAAAAGGCGGGACTTTTCAGGGACCGTACAGGGTGCGAGGGCGGTTTTAGCGCTCGGCCAGCGCCAGGCGCAGGGCCAGCAGGACCAGCACGGTGCCGGTGATGCGGTTGAGGATCTTCTGGGCGCGCGAAGAGCGGGCCAGCCACTGCCCCAGCGTCCCGGCCAGCAGGCTGATGGTGCCGAAAACAATGATGGTGGCCACGATGAAAAGGCCGCCCAGCAACAGCATCTGCGGGGCGATGGGCCCCCGGGAAGCATCGGTGAACTGGGGCAGGAAAGCCAGGAAAAACACCGACACCTTGGGGTTGGTGACGTTCATGAAGATGCCCCGCCGGTAGAACTGCAGCCGCGACAGGGGGGCGGCGGCCTGGGCCTGCAGGTCCTGCCCCGAGGCCCGGAAGGCCTGCCAGCCGAGATAGGCGAGGTAGGCGGCGCCCACCAGCTTCAGGGTGGTGAAGGCCACGGCCGAGGTCTGGAAGATGACGGCCACGCCGAAGGTCACCAGCATGGTGTGCACGATCAGGCCGGTGCACAGCCCCAAGGTGATGGCCAGGCCGGCCCCGCGCCCGCACATGGCCGACTGCGTGAGCACGAAGATGTTGTCCGGCCCCGGGGCGATGGCCAGCAGCAGGGAAGCGGCGAAAAAAACCATCATGGCATCCAGCGGGATCATCGCTCGGTTCCTCGTTTACGGTCTGAATTCGGGGTTTTCAAAACGATAACAATACGTTTGGCAACTTATTGGGTTTGCACCCAAAGATCAAGGAAAACCAGATGCCGAAAACCATCACCGGGACCAACAACCGCGTTCTCGAAATCGATCTCACCACCCGGCGGGTCAGTCTGTTGACGATCACCGACGGCGACCGGCGACAGTACCTGGGCGGCAAAGGGCTGGGATTGAAGTACCTCTACGAGCGGCTGAGGCCGGGCACCGATCCCCTGGGCGCCGACAACTGGCTGGTATTCATGATGGGCGTCCTCATGGGCAGCGGCGCACCGTGCAGCAGCCGTTTCGCGGCGGTGACTAAATCGCCGCTCACCGGCATCGGTCTCTCGTGCTCCTGCGGGGGTCCCTTCGGGTTGGCCCTGAAAACCGCGGGCTATGACGGGCTGATCATCGGGGGCCGGGCCGACGCCCCCGTATACCTGCGCATCGACCACACGGGGGTCGATTTTCGCGATGCCGGCCACCTGTGGGGGAAAGACACCGCAGAGACCCAACAGCGGCTGGACCTGGGCGTAAAAGACGGCGCCCTGGTCATCGGCCCGGCCGGCGAAAACCGGGTCCTGTTCGCCAACGTGGCCTCGGGGCACCGCTTCCTAGGCCGCGGCGGCATGGGGGCCGTCATGGGGGCCAAGAATCTCAAGGCCGTGACGGCCTTGGGGGGCGCCGTGCGCATCGTGCCGTCCGATCCCCAACTGTTCGACCGCACCCGCCGCAAGGCACGCCGGCTCATCGATGCCAACGACATCACCGGGCATGCCTACCGGCGTTTCGGGACCAGCGCCAATGTCAACCCGTGTATCACCGCCGGCCTGCTGCCCGCCCGCAACTTCCGGGAGTTCTCCAGTGCAAGGGCAACCCGGGTGTCCGGGGAGTCCATGCAGACAAAATACAACACCCGCCCGAGCGCCTGCCGCACCTGCACCATCCTGTGCGGCCACAAGGGGACCTATGCGGACGGCCGCACGCACCAGATCCCGGAATACGAGACCGTGGGCATGCTGGGGCCCAACCTGGAAATTTTCGACACGGACCGAATCACCGCGTGGAACGACCTGTGCGGCCGCCTGGGCCTGGACACCATCACCACCGGCGCCACCCTGGCCTGGGCCATGGAGGCCGGGGAACGGGGGCTTTTCGAGACCGACCTCGGGTTCGGGTCACCGCAGGGGATCGCCGCTGCCATCACCGCCATGGCCCACAGACAGGGCCCGGGCAGAGACCTGTCACTGGGAACCCGGCAACTGTCAGAGAAATACGGCGGCAGGGAATTTGCCATGCACGTCAAGGGGCTGGAGATCGCCTCCTACGACCCCCGCGGCGCCTGGGGCCAGGGCCTGGGGTACGCCGTGGCCAACCGCGGCGGCTGCCATCTGTCGGCCGCCGTCTTCGCCCAGGAGGTGCTGCTGGGGCTGCTGAAGCCGGCCAGCACCGGCGCCAAGGCGCGGTTCGTGCGTTTTTTCGAAAACCTTTACGCCGGCATCAACTCCCTGGTCACCTGCCAGTTCACCGCCTTTGCCTACCTGCTGGAAGAGCCCGCCGTCAAATACACCCCGCGGCCGCTGCTGCGCCTGACCATGCAGCACCTGCCCGATCTGGCCCAGGAACTGATATTCTTTCCGGTGCTCACCGGTTTTTTCACCGCCATCACCGGCCTGAAACTGTCGAAAAGGGACTTCCTGCTTGCGGGCGAGCGCATCCACACCCTGGAACGCTGGATGAACACACGGGAGGGCATCCGCCGCCGGGACGACACCCTGCCCGAGCGCTTTCTCAGGCAGCCGCGCACCGGTGACCCGCAAAGCCGCACTGTACCCCTGGCAGACATGCTGGACGACTACTACCGTCTGCGCGGGTTCGATGGCGACGGCGTTCCCACCCGCCGCACCCTGGAAAAACTGCGAATCGACTCGCTGCCGGCAGCGAACTGAAAAACCTTCACATTACCCGCAATATGGCGTATTATGTTGCCGTAATAGGTCATATAAACGGAGCGATTTTACGTATTTCATACGGTATCCAACCCGTGACGGGAATCAGCGTCGATGAAGAAATTCTCCAATTTGCCGGTAGTATGGGGGATTCTGTTTTTTCTCATCCAGATCCCATGGGGCTCCGCGACAACAAGAGCCGCCGACAGACCTCGGGGGGACGTCATCGAGGTTGAGGGCGGCCGCCTCACGGTTGTCGTGAAAGACACCGCCCTCATCGACATTTTGACAAAAGTGTCGCAAAAGACCGGCATCGGTTTCGAAATCCATGGAAAAGTGGATCGAAAGGTCACTGCCGGTTATATCAAAATCCCCCTCCCCGAGGGTTTTAAGCGGCTGCTGGATCCATACAGCTATGTAATCCTGTATACCGATAAAAAATCGCCACATAGGGCTGCGAACATAAAGAACGTCATCATCTTTGGTAAACCCGGCAGTGACAGGGTTCTGCGCATAACGAAGGGACAGACATCCGCAACTGCCGCCCTCGCCAAAGAAAGCTCCAAGAAAAAAAGCCTTGTCGAAACAGACGCGGAGCCGGACGAAGAGCCGGAAAAGAGCCTGGAGGCTTACGCCCGACAGCTGAAAGATCCCGACAGCGACATTCGGGAAGAGGCCGTCGACAGCATGGCTGAAGAATACGGCGGCGCGGCGCTGAACTATCTGGAAGAGGCCCTGCTCCACGACGCCGATGCCGATGTGCGCGCCACCGCGGCCGAAACCATCGGCAACCTGGAAACCGAGGGGGTCGTCGACGTGCTGGCCAGGGGGTTGGACGACCCGGATGAAGATGTCAGAGAGGCCGTGGTGGAGGCCCTGGCGGAAATTGGCGGCAAGCAGGCGCTGCCTGCACTGCGACAGGCGCTGGAGGATCGCAACGAGGATATCCGCGAAGCCGCCGCCGACGCTATCGAAGAGATCGAAGAGGCCGAAAAAGAGGCCAAGGAATGAAAAGAGAGGTAAATCCCAGGCCTTCGGACGAAAAGAAACAGCCTTCCCGTGCGGTTTGCGCGGGAGACATCACTGCGTGATCCGGGCCACCACCAGGGTGACATCGTCTTCGGGCACGGCACCCTGGCGGAATTCATCCACCGCAGCGACCACGGCACCCAGCAGACCGGCGGCGGTGTTGCGGCTGTTTTGGCGAATGATCGCATGCAGGCGGGGCTTTCCGAACATCTCTCCGGAAGGGTTGCGGGTTTCCCAGATGCCGTCGGTGACCAGCAGCACGATCTGCCCGGTGGCCAATTCTTTTCTCTCGTACTGGTCATACTGCCAGCTGTCGTCGATTCCCAACGCCACGCCGCGCCCGCTCAGCTCTTCAATGTCATCCGTCAGTTCGTCCGTTGTGTGGATGTTGTGGTTCTCGTGGGTGAAAAATAATATGATAAACGGGTTTCCTGCAAGCCCGGCTGCCATCATAGAAGAACCATCCCATTCTTGCAATGGCCACCTGGAAATCTATCCCCCGGCACCGTTCCCGGCGACTTTGGGGTCGACGCGTTTTTCGGCTTTGGCCAAGGTGCTGTAAACCGTCCCAATGAACGCCATTTTTTTCTTGACTCACCTACGAAGTAGCTGTAATGTAGCTTTTATATAACTTCTTTAATTACCGACAATTCTCAACGGGGAGGGATCGCGAGCATGCTGCTGGAAAACAAGAACGCCATCGTCACGGGCGGCTCCCAGGGAATCGGGACCGCCACGTCCCTGGAGCTGGCCCGCGAGGGCGCCAACGTCTGCCTCACCTACCGCCGGCACGAAGAAGAAGCCCTGAAGGTCCGTGACCAGATCCGGGAAATGGGCCGTCAGGCGCTGGCCGTCAAGTGCGACATCTCCTCCTTCGACGAGGCCCGAAAGGTGGTGGAGGCCGCCGTCTCCGAATTCGGCCACATCGACATCCTGGTGAACAACGCCGGCATGAACTGGGACGGCGTCTGCTGGAAGATGAGCGAGGAACAGTGGGACCGCGTTATCGAAGTCAACCTCAAGGGATACTTTAACTTCGTGCGCCACGTGGCGCCCCTGCTGAAGGATCAGAAATACGGCAAGATCATCAACATCACCTCCATCAACGGTCTGCGCGGCAAGTTCGGCCAGACCAACTACTCGGCCTCCAAGGCCGGCATCATCGGCTACACCAAGGCCGTGGCCAAGGAACTGGGCGCCTTCGGCGTCAACGTCAATGCCGTGGCGCCGGGCCTGATCGAAACCGCCATGCTGAAAAGCGCCGAGGCCCGCGACAAGATCATCGAGATGGCCCTGGCCGAAATCGTGCTAAAGCGCGTGGGACAGCCCGAAGACCTGGCCAACGTGGTGGCCTTCCTGGCCTCGGACAAGGCGCGCCACATCACCGGCGAAGTCATCAAGGTGGATGGTGGGCAGTATATTTAATAATGCGGACGACTGGATGGCGCTCCGGATGTCCGCAGCCGTGAAGCCGAAAGGCCTATGGCGCGGGGGACCGCCGGAATTTATTGAGAACATACTGAACTATTAATTCAGGACGTAAACACGGGAGAAGCTTATGGGAAAAGTTGCCATCATCGGTGTCGGCCAGAGCCCCTTCGTGCGCCAGTACCCGGGATCCATCCGTGAGCTGGCCTTCGACGCCTTCAGGGCCGCCATGGCCGACGCCCGACTGACCGCCGAACAGATCGACGCCTCGGTGGTCTGTTCGGCCCCGGAGTATGACAAGCAGCGCTCGCCGGCCGGCGTCTTCGCCGAGTACCTGGGCCTGAACCCCCAGCCCACCTTCTACGTGGAAACCCTGTGCTCCTCGTCCAGCACGGGCCTGCGCCTGGCCTACTCGCTGGTGGCTTCCGGCCTGCACGACACGGTGGCCGTGCTGGGCTTCCAGAAGATGTCCGAGATCTCCTCCTCCGAGTCCCAGGAGCGCATGGGGCGCGGCGCCGACATCCAGTGGGAGAGCCCCTTCGGCACCATGATGCCGGCCTACTACGCCATGTACGCCCAGGCCCACATGGCCACCTACGGCACCTCCCTCGACGACCTGGCCCTGATCCGCGTCAAGGCCGCCACCTACGGGCAGATCAACGAGCTGGCCGTCTACCGCAAGCCGGTCACCTTCGACATGTTCACCGACCCGCAAAACCGCATGACCGGTCCCGTGGCCAGCCCGCTGCGCGTGGGCGACTGCTGCGCCAACGCCGACGGCAGTTCGTGCCTCATCGTGGCCAGCGAGGAGAAGGCCCGCGCCTGGTGCGACAAGCCCGTCTGGGTCCTGGGCCTGGGCGCGGCCACGGCCAGCGTCAACCTGGCCGGCCGGGACCTGTTCACCGGCCTGGCCGTGGCCAAGGAGGCCGCCCGCCAGGCCTACGAGATGGCCGGCGTGGGCCCTAAAGACATCGACGTGGCCGAAGTGCATGACTGTTTCACCATCGCGGAGCTCATGGCCTACGAGAACCTGGGCTTTGCCGAACCCGGCCAGGGCCCCGAGCTGATCCGCAGCAAGGCCACCTACAAGGAGGGCGAAATCCCGGTGAACGTGGACGGCGGACTGCTCTCCAAGGGCCACCCCATCGGCGCCACGGGCGGCTCGCAGATCCGCACCATCGTGCTGCAGCTGCGCGGCGAGGCCGGCGACATGCAGGTCAAGGACCCCACCGTCGGCCTGGTACACAACATCGGCGGGGTGGGCCTTTACGGCAACGTGACCATTCTGGGGAGGTAGCGACCATGGCAAAGAGAGAACTCGACACGCGTTTTTCCAAATTCGGCACCGTCAGCTTCACCGCCACCACCAAGGTCAATGACTTCATCGACCACCTGGAAGACGGGCGTGTGGCCGGCACCCGCTGCAGCGGCTGCGGCACCCGCTTCTTCCCGCCGCGCAGCGACTGCTTCAAGTGTCTGGACAGCCGGATGGAGTGGTTCGACGTGTCCGGCACGGGCAAACTGGTCACTTACAGCCGCCTGCAGTACGCGCCGGTGGGGTTCGAAGGGGACCTGCCCTACTGCATCGCCCTGCTGGACTACGGCGATTACAAGGTCTTCGGCCGCATCGCCGACAGCGTCCCCGAAGAGGACATCCGGGTGGGCATGGCCATGAAGACGGTGGTCAACCGTCTGGACAACGGCCAGTTGAATTACGTGTTCGAAAAGAAATGAGGTGTGACATGGCAGCAGAAAAAACCGTCCGACTGGAAATCGCCGACCAGGTGGCGCGCATCACCTTCGACCGGCCCAAGCACAACGTCTTCAACATCGACATGATCGAGGCCTTCAACGCCATCCTCTCGGAGGTGGCCGCCGAAAAGGAGCTCAAGTGCGCGGTCATCTCCGGCGCCGGCCCCAGCTGGTGCGCGGGCGTGGACGTGGGCGACCACAAGCCCGAACTGGTCGACCGCATGATCGCCACCTTCAACCGCTCCTTTGAAATCATCGACACCATCGAGATCCCGTTGATCGCGGCCGTACACGGCGCCTGCGTGGGCGGCGGCATGGAATACGCCATCGCCTGCGACGTGGTCATCGCCTCGGAAAAGGCCGTCTTCGGACAGCCCGAGGTGCGCCTGGGATTCCTGCCGCCGTACGCCGCCATCCGGCTGCCCGAACTGATCGGGCCGGCCAAGGCCATCGAGGTGTGCACCAGCGGCCGCGTCTACCCGGCCGCCGAGGCCCGGGCCGTGGGTTTCGTCAGCACGGTGGCTGCCGCCGACGCCTTCGCGGAGACGGTGGAAAAGCGCATCGGCGAACTCCAGGCCAGCAGCCCCCTGATTCTGCGGCTGAACAAGCGCGCCGTCAAGCAGCACCACGGCATGCCCTTCGGCCAGGCCCTGTCCTCGGTGGGAGACCTGTTCCTGAACAAGCTGATGAAAACCGAAGACACGGCCGAGGGCATCGCCAGCTTCTATGAAAAACGCAAACCCCAGTGGAAAAACCGCTAACCGGGCTTTCCAGCCTTTTGTCTGAATGGGTCTGTAGCCTAACCGATCCGTCGGGAAAAGACTGAAACAGCCGAGCAATGAGGAGGCCCTGTATGTCCCAGATCAACAAAATCGGTGTCATCGGCGCCGGTAACATGGGCAGCGGCATCGCCCAGAAAATCGCCCAGGAGGGCATCCCGGTCACCATGGTGGACGTCAAGCAGGAGTTCGTCGACCGCGGCATGGCCACCATCAAGAAAATGCTGGACGAAGGCGTGCAGCGCAAGATCTTCACTCCCGAAAAAGTCGAGGAGATCCTGGGGCGCCTGACCGGCGCCACGCAGATCGACGCCGTGGCCGACGCCGACCTGGTGATCGAGGCCGTGTTCGAGGACAAGGCCGTCAAGACGGACCTGTTTGAGCGCCTGGACAAGGTCTGCGAACCCAAGACCATCCTGGCCACCAACACCTCCAGCTTCTACGTGCGCGACTTTGCCGAAAAGACCTCCCGGCCGGACCGCTTCATCGGCCTGCACTACTTCTTTCACCCGGCCAAGAACCGCCTGCTGGAGGTCATCCCCCACGGGGGCACCAGCCGCGAGACCCTGGAAAAGAGCCTGCTGGCCGCGCGGCTGCACGGCAAGACCGCCATCGTGGTAAAAGACGCCCCCGGCTTCGCCGTCAACCGCTTCTTCGTGCCCTTCCTCAACGAGGCCGCGCGCATGCTGGAAGAGGGCGTGGCCAACATCCCCACCATCGAAGAGGCCGCCAAGAAGGCTTTCCGCATCGGCATGGGGCCTTTCCTGCTGATGAACGTCACCGGCATTCCCATCGCCGTGCACGCCGCCACCACCCTGGGCAACGAACTGGGGCCCTTCTACGCCCCGGCCGCGATCCTCAAGGCCCAGCTGGAAAAGGGCGAAAACTGGAACCTGGAAGGCGAAGTGGACGAATCCACGCTGACGCCCATCATCGACCGCTTCTACGGGGTGTGCCTGGGCGTGGCCGCAGCCCTGGTGGACGAGGGCGTGGCCTCCATCGAGGACACCGACCGCGGCGCCAAGGTCGGCCTGCGCTGGATCGAGGGCCCCTTCGAGATCATGAACCGCATCGGCATCGACCGCACCTACCGCGTGGTCGGCGAAATCGCCCAGCGCTACGACGATTTCAAGATGCCCGCGATCCTGGCCCGCCAGAAGGAACTGGGCAAGCCCTTCGAATTCAACTTCGTGGATCTGGAGGTAAAGGACGGCATCGCCTGGATCACCCTCAACCGTCCCGAGGCCATGAACGCCCTCAATCCCACCGTGGTGGACCAGCTGGAGGCGCGCTTCAACGAAGCCGAGGCCGACCCGCAGGTCAAGGCCATCGTGTTCCAGGGAGCGGGAAAGGCTTTTGTAGCCGGCGCCGACATCAAGTATTTCGTGGACAAGATCCGCGAGGGCCGCATCGAGGACATCGTGGCCTTCACCCGCCGGGGCCACGAGCTGCTGCTGCGCCTGGAGAACTGCGACAAGCTGACCATCGCCCTTTTGGACGGACTGTCCATGGGCGGCGGCAGCGAGCTGGCCATGGCCTGCCAGGCCATCGTGGCCACGCCGGCCGGCTCCATGGCCTTTCCCGAAACCGGCATCGGCATCTACCCGGGACTGGGCGGTATGCTGCGCCTGGCCCGCCACGCCGGCCCCGAGCTGGCCAAGTACTACACCTTCACCGGCGCGCCCATCAACATGGCCGATGCCAAGGCCCTGGGCATCGTGGACGAGGTGGTCGAACCGGCCGAGGTGGAAAAAGCCGTCAAGGCGCTGGTGGCACGCGGCAAGACCGAGAAGTACCGCCAGAGCGAAATCCCGGCGCATCTCAAACCCCTGGCCGCGGTCTGCAGCCCGGAAAACGTTCAGCGCCTGCTGGCGGGACAGCCCCCCGCCGGCATTCCCGATGACATCGCCGCCAAACTGGTCAAGATCGTGGGCTACAAGGCGCCCATCGCACTGAAGCTGGCCAGCCAGATCATCGACGCACAGCAGGGAAAATCCATTGAAGAAGCCGTGGAGATCGAACTGGGGCACCTGCCCGAGATTTTCGCCACCGCCGATGCCCTGGAGGGACTGTCTTCACTGGGCCGCAAACGCCCCGAGTTCAAGGGAGCCTGACCTGGGCACACAAACAAGCCCCCGGGCGTCAGCACCGGGGGCTTTCTGCTGAAACCGTTTCGCTTGCTTTTGAACGCCGAGACCCAATCACGAGGAACCAACCATGCACAAGCTACTGACAGACCAGCCCGGCAAGAAGATGATGCTCCTTGGCAACGAAGCCATCGCGCGCGGTGCCATCGAAGCCGGCGTGGCCGTGGCCACCACCTATCCCGGCACGCCGTCGTCGGAGATTTCCCTGAATCTTTTCCAAATGTCCCGTGAAAGCGACCTCTACTTCGAGTACAGCACCAACGAAAAGGTGTCCATGGAGGTGGCCGCGGCGGCGGCCAATGCCGGCGTGCGCGCCATGTGCATGATGAAACACGTGGGCCTCAACGTGGCCGCCGACGTGCTCATGACCCTGGCCTACATCGGCGTAAAGGCCGGCATGGTGGTGGTCACGGCCGACGACCCCTTCATGTTCTCCAGCCAGAACGAGCAGGACAACCGGTACTACGGCAAGCTCTCAGGCCTGCCGGTGCTGGAGCCCAACTCGGTGGACGAGGCCCGGCGGATGACA
>CAYUAQ010000075.1:0-21785 GCA_964442705.1 uncultured Desulfobacteraceae bacterium | reverse complement strand
CGCGTCAAGAAAGGCGAGCTGTTTGAGCGCAGCGAGTTCTCGCCTTTCAGCGCCGGCGGCCGGAGCATCCCCGCCGGGGCTCACGGAGCGCAGACGATGCCTGCCCGCTCCGGTGGGGTCAGGCTACAGACGAGGCTTTCACTCAGAAAGGGAGGTTACTTGCGATTGCCCTGCTTTTTACCGGGGTATTATATGCTTTTTTCGTTATTTGCAATTTTCATTCAACTTCGGTAATATAGATTTCGTGCAAAGGGGGTTTAACGGCTGTGGCAGGAGTCACGGAATGAATAAAATCCACAAATAGAGCGCCGGATTTTTGTTTGTGTTCAAGGCGCATCAGCGGGCGTAACCTTTTGGGTTGTCACTGCCGATGCAACACGGAACACGGGCCAAAAGACCCGCTGGATTGTGGCGTTAATTTGTTCCGAGGCCCTAACATGGGGAGGGAAAATGCATGGTCGATGTCGCGAACTGGGACTGGGAGACCGGGGAAAAAGTCATCGCCGTAGCACCGTGGAGTGAACAGTTCAAGTGGGTGGAGGAATTTCAAGTCAGTCCGGACGGCGAGAGGATCGCCGCCATCGTCAACCAGGATGAGGCAGAATTCCGGGTCTGTGTCAACGGAGAACCGTGGGAGGCCGTTTTCGACAAGGCCTGGTACTTGCGCTTTTCTCCGGACGGCCGCCTGACGGCCCTGGTATCCGAGATGGGGGAGTGGACCGTGGCCGTGGACGGCACGCCCTGGGAGACGAAATTCGGTTATGTCTGGAACACGCTGTTCAGCCGAGACGGCCGGCACATCGCGGTGGCCGTTCAGCAGGACATGCAGTACGGCATGGCGCTGGACGACGCATGCTGGCCCGACCTGTTTGCCAACCTTTCCAATGCCAGCCTGAGCCCGGACGGCAGCCATACGGCCGCTGCCGTTCAGGTCGAGGCCCTGTCCGAGGCCCAGATCCACCGTTTCCAGGAGGGCACATACAGCGCCGCCGACAACGGCCGCCCCTGGCAGGGGCGTTTCGTCAATGTCTGGCGCATCGCCCACGGACCGGATGAGCGGCTGGCCGCCGAGGTGCGCGTCAATCTCTACGAATACACCATTGCCGTCGACGGTGTCTGCTGGGAGCAGACGTTTCCGGCTGTGTGGGAACCCGTGTTCAACCCGGACACCGGGGCAGTGACGGCACCGGTGCGCCACAGCGGCAAGTGGGAACTCTTCCAGGACGGATCGCCCCTGTGGGAACAGGGCTACACTCAGCTTTGGCACCAGACCTTCAGCGCTTCGGGAAACACGCTGGCAGCCATCGTGGCGCCTTCCTTCGGCAAGTGGACCGTGGCGGTGGATGGAAAGCCGTGGCCGGTGTCTTTCGGGGGCATGGTGACGGACCTGGTGATCAGCGATAACGGCGCACGGGTGGCGGCGCTGGGAAAAGAGGGTGACGTCTGGCGGGTAGCGGTCGACGGCACCGTCTGGGCGCATGCCCTCGACAGGGCCTGGCAGCCTGTCTTCAGTCCCGGCGGCGAACACGTGGCCGTGAAAGTGGAAAAAGACGGTGTTTACACCCTGGCCGTTGACGGTCGCCTGTGGACCGAAGCCGGGGAGGCGCTGTTCGATCCGGTCTTCAGCCCCGACGGCGCCAAACTGCTGGTAAAGATGATCAAGGAGGGGAAATATTATCGGCGTGTTGTTCCGGTAACCGAACTGGCGGGCTAGGAGGAAATATGCACGGTCTTTACACCCTTGTCACCGGACCACTGGCCTGGCTGGCCTTTGTCGTGTTCATCGGCGGCAGCCTCTACCGTATCGTCAGCATGCTGATGCTGGTCAGCCGCAAGGAAAAATTCATTTTCAGCTACATGAGCATCCGGTACAGCCTGCGCTCCATCCTGCGCTGGATGACGCCTTTCGCCACGGTGAATATGCGCCGTCACCCCGTGATGACCGTGGTCACCTTCGCTTTTCATTTCTGCCTGCTTTTTACGCCCGTTTTTCTCCTCTCCCACGTGGTGCTGTGGGAGGAAGCCTGGAATGTCCACTGGTGGACGCTGCCGGATGCCGTGGCCGATGTCATGGCGCTGGTGGTGGTGGCCGGCTGTGTTTTTTTCCTGGTGCGCCGACTGGTGCGGCCGGAAGTCCGGTTTCTCACCACGGCTTCGGATTACCTACTGCTGGCCGTGGTGGCGCTGCCTTTTGTGAGCGGATTTCTGGCCTATCACCAGTGGTTTGCCTACCGTTTCTTTTTTATCCTGCATGTCGTGTCCGGTGAGGTCATGCTCATGGCCATTCCCTTTACGCGGCTCAGCCACATGTTCATAGCGCCTTTTGTGCGGGCATACACCGGATCGGAATTCGGCAAAATCAGGCACGCCAGGGACTGGTAGCGTCGACATGAGGACGATCGCAAGGCCCCTTGGCCACAGGGAGCGTTTCAAATGAGCGAAGCAGCCGAAAAAAAGGACCAGACCGTCATGGACGAAGGCGTGGAAAGAGGCGCGTCGCGGCTTACCCCCGAACGCATCGAAGCCGTCGTCAACCGGGTTATCACACAGGAGTCCGGCGCGCGTCTCAGGGTTTACGTGGACACTTGCGTGCACTGCGGTCTGTGTGCCGATGCCTGCCACTTCTTTCTTTCCCACAAGCAGCCGCGTTTTGCACCGGCCGCCAAGGTAAAGCAGACCCTGTGGGAGATGATTCGTCGCAGGGGCCGGGTGGATGTCGAGTTCATGAAGCGGGCGGCCCTCATCGCCCACACCGAGTGCAACCTGTGCAAACGCTGTTCCATGTACTGCCCCTTCGGCATCGACGTGGCCTATCTGATGTCCGTGGTGCGGCGCATGATTCACCTGCTGGGAATGACACCGCTCTACATCCAGGACACGGCCCACAGCCACTCGGCCACCCTGAACCAGATGTGGGTCAAGGAGGACGAGTGGGTGGATACCTTGCAGTGGCAGGAGGAAGAGGCCCAGGCCGAAATCCCCTCCCTGCGCATTCCCATCGAAAAAGAGGGCGCCGAGGTGATGTACTCCGTCATCGGTCCGGAGCCCAAATTTCAGGCCCAGCTGATCTACCAGGCGGCCGTGATCATGGATGTGGCCGGCATCGACTGGACCATGCCGGCCACCCCGGGATGGGACAACAGCGACATGGCCATGTTCACCGGTGACAACGAACTCATGGGAAGGTTGAAACGCGCCCATTTCGAAACGGCCGCCCGCCTCAAGGTGAAGAAGATCGTCATGGGAGAGTGCGGCCACGCCTTCCGCTCGGTCTACGACATGGGCAACCGCTGGCTGGGGTGGGAGATGCCGCCGCTGCCCATTGTGCATGCCATCCAGTTCTACTACGACCTCATCAAGGAGGGGCGCATCACCATCGGCCGCAAGTTCCAGCAGCCGGTCACGCTGCACGACCCCTGCAACGTGTCGCGGGGCATGGGGCTACACGACAAGGCCCGCTTCATTGCCCGGGCCACCTGCGAGACGGTGGTGGAAATGTACCCCAACCGGGAGCACAACTACTGCTGCGCGGCCGGTGGCGGCGTGGTCAACTGCGGGCCGCCCTACAAACTGCACCGCGTGCAGGGCAACCGCGTCAAGGCCGACCAGCTGTTCGATGCCAAGGCGCGGGGCGCCGAGGTGGTGATCACGCCCTGCCACAACTGCCACAGCGGCCTGGAGGACGTCATTCACCATTACGAGATCGGGTTGGGAACCAAGTTCTTCGGCGACATCATCTACGAGGTGATGGACAAACCAGGTGGTTCGGAAGGAGCCTGAGATCCCATGCAGAAACGTGCCGTTTTACTTTTGATGCTGGTTCTGGCGGCGGCCCTGGTGGTGGGCGCGGTGGGCGCCCAGGAGGACATGCGGGTGGTGGACAACGACGACTTCGTGTCTGCCCAGCGGTCCAAAGCGCTTTTCAACCACGACGAGCACAACGACACCGCCGAAATCGAGGACTGCAGCGTGTGCCACCACCTGTACGAAGACGGCAAGCTGGTGGAAGGCGAGTCGTCCGAGGACCAGCGCTGTTCGGACTGCCACGAGCTGCGGTCCTCCGACGGCCAACCCTCGTTGATGAATGCCTTTCACCTCAACTGCAAGGGCTGCCACCAGCAGCGCAAGGCCGGACCGGTCATGTGCGGGGAGTGCCACCGCTGGAGAACCGACGCATCCGGCGATGACTCCGACGGTGATCAATAGAGATCCCGCTTGCCGGTGGCACCCGTGTTGGAAGTCATGCCTCAGGGAGGTACCATGGCGAAGAAAATATTGATCATAGACGACGACCCGGCTATTGTCACGTACCTCAAGGCCGTTTTCAGCGACAACGGTTACGAGACCTGCAGTGCGGCCACCGGGCAGGAGGCGCTGGAGGTGGTCCAGCGGGAAAAACCCGACTTGATTACCCTGGACCTGCAGCTGCCCGGTGAGTGGGGACCCCGGTTTTATCGCAAGATGAGCAAGATCAAGGAATGCCGCGACATTCCGGTCATCGTCATCAGCGGCATCGACGGTGACCACGCCGTGCGCAACGCGGTGGCCTTCGTGCGCAAACCCTTCGATCCCGAAAAACTCATCGGCATCGTGAAAAATACCATCGGATAATCCCAGGCCATGAGCGCCCCGCCCGGGGCTGTCGTGGGGAAGACAGCGGCGTTGGCTGTTTGGCTGTTTGCGGAATATATTGGGTTCATATTTTTCTTGACATACCATATGTAGTGTGCGTATAGATCTTCCCGTCGCCCTCCGGCCGGGGGGCGCTTCAGTGATCCGCTTTCAAATTCGCTTCGATACCGTCGTTGCAGCCAGGTGTTGAAAAAACAGCCGGGATGCGTTACTTTTTCAATGAAACGGGGCCGCCTTTCAGGGCAGCGCCGAGTTCGCCATCGACAGCAGGGAAACCGTAAAACCATCAACAGGCGGCTAGCCGCAGGGGAGAATTGGCATGGCTCGACGAGGAAAGATTCTGGTTACCGATGAGGGACAGTTCGATTTAAACACCTATCGCTGGGATGATCACCGTTTTTCCGACATGCTGGTGCGGGACAATCCCATCGATGCCGATCAGGCCCTCAGCATCAGCCGGTTTCTGCGTCAGGAAATTGCCAAGCTGGATATCTACACCATCACGGTGCCCGTCATCGAGAAGATGATCGAAGCCAAGCTGATGGAATACGGACTCAAGAAGCCATCACCGGTCAAACTGGACAAGTCCATCTTCGTGAAGAACAAGCCCCTGCTGTCCCAGAACGCCATTACCGTGCTGGAGCGGCGCTACCTGCGCAAAGACAGCCAGGGCAAGGTCATCGAAACCCCGGAACAGATGTTCAAGCGTGTGGCCCATCACATCGCCAAGGCCGAGCTCAACTACGGCACCGAGGCAGACGTCCGCAAGATGGAGGAGGTCTTCTACGAGCTGATGACTGATTTGAAGTTTCTGCCCAACTCGCCCACCCTGATGAATGCCGGTCGTCAGCTGGGTCAGCTGGCGGCCTGTTTCGTGCTGCCCATCGAAGACAGCATGGAGGCCATTTTTACCTCCCTGAAAAACGCCGCCATGATTCATAAGTCCGGCGGCGGCACCGGGTTTTCCTTTTCTCGTCTGCGGCCCAAGAACAGCCAGGTGGGCACCACCGGCGGCGTGGCCTCGGGGCCGGTTTCCTTCATGAAGATATTCAACACGGCCACCGAACAGGTCAAACAGGGCGGGACCCGGCGGGGCGCCAACATGGCCATTTTGAGGGTGGATCATCCCGACATCATGGAGTTCATCCACAGCAAGGCCGACAACCGCGACCTGAACAATTTCAACATCTCGGTGGGCATCACCGATGCGTCCATGGAGGCGTTGCAGAACGGGGAAAGTTACGATCTCATCGATCCGCGCAACCACAAGAAGGTGGGGGAACTGGATGCCGGCGAGGTCTACCAGGCGCTGGTCAAGCAGGCCTGGAAAAACGGGGACCCGGGCATCCTGTTCATCGACCGCACCAACCGGGACAACCCCACCCCGGCGCTGGGGGCCATCGAGAGTACCAACCCCTGCGGAGAGCAGCCCCTGCTGCCCATGGAGGCCTGCAACCTGGGCTCCGTCAACCTGGCCAAGTTCGTCATCGAAAACGACGAAGAGCCGGCCATCGACTACGAGGGCCTGCGCGAGACCGTCTGGCGCTCGGTGCGTTTCCTGGACAACACCATCGACATGTCCCGCTACCCCCTGCCGGAGATCGACCGCATGGTCAAGGGCAACCGCAAGATCGGGCTGGGGGTCATGGGCTTTGCCGACATGCTCTTCCAGCTCCGGATTCCCTACAACTCGGAAGAGGCGCTGGTCCTGGCCGAGGAGATCATGCGGTTCGTACAGGAGACTTCCCACGAGGCCTCCCGTTACCTGGCCAGCAAGCGCGGCGTCTTCGAGAACTTCGAAAAGAGCATCTACAAAGACCAGCCGGGCTGCGAGTACCGCAATGCCACCACCACCACCATCGCACCCACCGGCACCCTGAGCATCATCGCCGGCTGTTCCAGCGGTATCGAGCCGCTGTTTGCCCTCAGCTTCGTGCGCCGGGTGATGGACAACGACGAACTGCTGGAAGTCAACCCTTACTTTGAAAAGGTTGCCCGCGACTGCGGTTTTTACAGCCGCGAACTGATGGACAAGATCGCCGGCCGGGGATCCATTCGGGACCTGGAGGAGATCCCCGAGGAGGTGCGACAGGTATTTGTCACGGCCCACGACGTGACCCCCGAGTGGCACGTGCGCATCCAGGCCGCCTTCCAGAAGTACACCGACAACGCCGTCTCCAAAACCGTGAACCTCCCCCGCGACGCCACCGTGGACGATGTGCGCAAGGTCTACGACCTGGCCTATGAGCTGGGCTGCAAGGGGGTCACCATTTACCGCGACGGCAGCAAGCAGCACCAGGTGCTGTCCACCAGCGAAAAGCAGGAGAGCCGCCGCCAGAGCTTCATGTCGGCGGTCAAGGAGCGCCCCGAAACCCTGGAGGGCTTTACCACCAAGATGAAGACCGGCATGGGCAACCTGTACGTGACCGTCACCGAATACGAGGGCCAGCCCTTCGAGGTCTTCGCCACCATCGGCAAGTCCGGCCGCTCGACCACCGCCAAGACCGAGGCCATCGGTCGCCTGGTGTCCCTGGCGCTACGTTCCGGGGTGCACGTCTCCAAGATCGTCGACCAGGTCAAGGGCATCGGCGGCGAGCATCCCGTGTTCCAGGAGGGCGGGCTGGTGCTTTCCATTCCCGACGCCATCGCCCGCGTGCTGGAAAAACGTTACCTCGCCGGCGACATGCGCAAGAAACGCAACGGCCAGACCCACAGCCTGCTGGGCGAGACCTGCCCCGAGTGCGGCGAGACCATCAGCTTCGAAGAGGGCTGCATGACCTGCCATTTTTGCGGTTTTTCCAAGTGCAGCTGATTTTGCGAAAGGGGCAAAGGCACAGCGGCAGAAGGGGTCTGTGTGCCGCGCCCCTTTGAAATCACCCCAAGTAACGCTTCCCGTCACCAGTCCTCTTCACTGTAGAACAGGGCGGCGATGTCGGCGGTTTCTTCCCGGATGCGCCGGATCTGGTCTCTGCCCAGCCTTTTCTTCCAGTTCCATATGTTGGCCCGGCTGTCTCTTTTGAGCTGGTGTATCTCTTCACCGGCTTCGGCCGGGTTGGCGGGGCCGCATAGGGTCTCCAGCAGCATTTCCTGCCGGTGGCCGAAGGACAGTCCCAGTTTTGCGAACATTTCCCGGAACAGCCGTACGTAGTCGAGGCTGAGGTCTTCATGGCGGAAGTAGAGCCAGTGGGGGTGGCGCCGGCGATAGTCGGCGATGACGTGGTGAAAGACGTTCCACGCCAGGATGGCGTCACCGAGGGGGTCGTTTTGGCGGCGGTGCTGGGCCTGGATGCGTCCGGCCAGGGGGGCCAGGAGACCTTCCATGAGCACCGGCTGGCGGAGGAACACATGGGGGCGCATGGGCCAGTTGAGGCGCAGGATGCTGCTCACGTAGGCGGCCGGATGCCTGATGGTGACAACCACCAGCATGCCCAAGGACCGCTCCAGCCACTCGGCCGACATCAGGGCAATGGGATCCTTGACCAACGGCCGGCCGCGCCCGGGTGTGCGCAGCCATCGGCGGGTGGCCCCAACCAGGCGCCGCAGGCCAGGCTGATCCCTGACATCGGCCAGCCAGGGATACGTCCACCCCATGCGGTACATCAGGTAACGCTTTACCCGATGGGCTTCATCCGGGCTGACGTGGTGGTAATGATGCCTGAAGGGGGGCGGAATAAGCCGGTATTCAGGATCCAGGTGCTGGTGGTTGAACGGTTCGTGGACATACCGGACGTTGTTCGCCGAGGCGATGATGCGCCCCACCCAGGTCGTACCGGAGCGGTTGGCGCCGGTGACCAGGATGGGGGCAGGGCTATGCCGGGAGGGATACGGTCGCGGCATTGTTTATCAGGGGGGTGCTGACGACCCCTCAATCGATGCTGACGTCCACGTTCAGCGCATCACCGATGTCGGTCAGGCCGTCGGCCAGCGCTTCCACGGAAACCCCCTCGGGAATCTCCACGCTGATCTTCATGGCATACACCGCGGCGCCGCTTTCAGGGGTGTACTTCATACGGGAATCCAGGGTGATGATGTTCACGCCGCGGTCTGCCAGGAATCGGCTGATGCGGTAGACGATGCCGGCCTTGTCCAGGCCTTCCACGCGGATGGTGCGGGTGGGGCGAGAACCGGCCGCCTGGGGCGCGGTTTCACCAACGGGTTTCAAAAAAGCCGAAATACCCTTTTCGATTTCCAGTCGCCGGCAGGCGTTGGCCAGGCGCGCTTCCAGGTCTTCGCCCTGACCGGAGAGCAGCAGCATGATGGTGAACTGGTCGGCCATCAGGGCCATGGTGGAGTCTTCCAGGTTGCAGCCGTTTTCGTAGATGAGTTCCGAGACATCGGCCACGATGCCGGGCCGGTCCTTGCCGAAAGCCGTCATGATAAACTTCTGTTCCATTTCTTCTCTCCTCGAGGTGGTTGTATAGATAAGCAATCAGGCATCAGCAATCAGGTGTCAGGTGTAAGGTTTTGGGTTTCGAAGGGTCCCCCAGCTGACAGCTGATACCTGACAGCTTTTATCACATCGACTGAAACAGTTCCTTGGCGTGATAAGAGCTGCGCACGAAGGGTCCGCTGGCTACCTGTGCAAAACCCATTTTGCGCGCTGTCCGGTGCCACTGCTTGAATTCTTCCGGCGTGACGAAACGGTCCACCGGCAGGTGCTGACGGGAAGGCTGCAGGTACTGACCCAGGGTCAGAATGCGGCAGCCGACGCCCAGCAGGTCCGCCAGGGTCTGCCGGATCTCTTCGTCTGTTTCTCCCAGGCCCAGCATGAGGCCCGATTTTGCCGGTGTGGCCGGCCGCCACGCCGCCACCCGTCGAATCAGCTCCAGGGAGCGTTCATAGCGGGCCTGGGGCCGCACCGTGGCATAGAGGCGCGGCACGGTTTCGATGTTGTGGTTGAGCACGTCAGGTTCCGCGCGCAATACCGTCTCCAGAGCTTTACGGTTTCCCTGGAAATCGGGGATCAGCACTTCCACCCGGGCACCGGGACTGCAGCGCCGGATTTCACGGATGGTGGCGGCGAAGATGCCGGCGCCGCCGTCTGCCAGATCGTCTCGGGTAACCGACGTGACCACCACGTACTGCAGCTTCAGCCGATGCGCGGCCTGGGCCACCCGCTGCGGCTCCCGGGGGTCCGGCGGCCCCTCGGGCCCGCTCTGCACCGAACAGAAGCGGCAGTCCCGGCTGCAGCGGGAGCCCAGGATCAGGAAGGTGGCCGTGTGTTTGGAGAAACACTCGAATTGGTTGGGGCACTTGGCCTCCTGGCAGACCGTGTGCAGCTGCCCCTCGCGGATCAGGCTGCGCACGGCCTCGTAGTCCGGTCCGGAGGGCAGCCGCCGCCGGAGCCAAGGGGGTTTTCCGGTGCGGATGGGATGTTCAGGTGCCTGGGTCATATCCGTGCGTTGCTCCTATGGCGCCTGCGGGAAAAGCAGAAAATTTCAGGTGCCCACGCTATTGCTGTTGTTTTCGGTTGACGGTTGACGGTTCTCGGATGCTTTCAATTTGTTTTCCAGATTTTCGATACTTTCCGGTATCAGATCCAGCTGCAGTACTTTCTCAATGTGCGCTGTGATCGCCCTGCGGGCCGCCGCCACGGCAACCGGTTCTCCCAGTTCCTTTTCCAGGGAGGTCACACCGATGCCCTTGAGCCCGCAGGGGTTGATCCAGCTGAAAGGGCCGAGATCCAGGTTGACGTTGAAGGCGAATCCGTGAAAGGCAATGCCGTGGCGGATGGATATGCCGACGCTGCCCAGCTTGCAGTCTTTTACCCAGATGCCGCGGTTGCGCGGGTCACGTGCGGCCGTAACGCCGAAATCCGCCGCCGTACGGATCATGACTTCCTCCAGGGCCGTGACGTAATCCGTCACCGACAGGGGGGAACCCCGCAGGTTGAGGATGGGATATCCCACGATCTGGCCCGGCCCATGATAGGTGATGTCGCCGCCGCGCTCCACGTGCACGACGGCGATGCCCCGCTCGGCCAGGAACCGTTCGGAAACCCCCAGGTTGTCGCGCCCCCCCCGGCGGCCCAGAGTGAACACGGCGGGATGTTCCAGCAGCAGCAGGACATCGGGGTCTAACCGGCCGTGCCAGCGGGCGTCTACGAGGCGGCGCTGCAGCGCCAGGGCGCGCCGGTACGCCAGGCGGCCCGGTGTGGCAAAAAGGCACGCGTTGTTTGTTTTTTCAACCGCGGTCACACCGGCTATCCCGCCAGGCAGGGTTTGCGCGCCGCCAGCGTCTCGTCCAGGCGCCGCACCTTGGTGATCTGCGGCGATTCCTGCAGCAGCTGGGGCCTTTCCCGTGCTTCGGCGGCAATGGCCTTCATGGTCTCGATGAATGCATCGATGTCCTGTTTGCACTCGGTCTCGGTGGGTTCGATCATGATGGCGCCGTGAACCACCAGCGGGAAGTACACCGTGGGCGGATGAAATCCGTATTCCATCAGCCGTTTGGCGATGTCCAGGGTCGTGACCTTGAAGGCTTCCTGGTGCTTGTCGTTGAACACGCACTCGTGCATGCAGGGGCGATCGTAGGGGAGATGATAGGTTCCTTTGAGCTTCTCCTTGATGTAGTTGGCATTCAGGACCGCCAGCTGGGTGGCCTTTTTCAGGCCGGCGGCACCCATGCTGAGAATGTAGCTGTAAGCGCGGATCAGAATACCGAAGTTGCCGTAAAAGGCGTGCAGCTTGCCCACGGACTGCGGAAAATCCTCGGAGAGTTCAAATCCCTTACTGGTTTTGACCACCCGCGGCACCGGCAGAAAAGGCTCCAGTTCGGGCGTGACGCACACCGGGCCGCTACCGGGTCCGCCACCGCCGTGGGGGGTGGAGAAAGTCTTGTGCAGGTTCAGGTGCAGCACGTCCACGCCCAGCACGGAGACATCCACGATGCCCATGATGGCGTTCATGTTGGCGCCATCGCCGTACACCAGGCCGCCCCTGTCGTGAACGACGCGGGCCACCTCGTGGATATTCTCCTCGAAGAGACCCAGGGTGTTGGGGTTGGTGATCATGATGCCGGCGGTGTCCTCGTCCATGAGGGATGCCACGGTTTCAGGCGACAGCACGCCGCGCTTGTTGGAGGCCACCGCCACGGCCTTGAAGCCGCACAGGGCCGCACTGGCCGGGTTGGTGCCGTGGGCCGTGTCCGGGATCAGGATCTTGTGGCGGGCGGAGCCCTTGCTCTTGTGGTAGGCCGCAAAGATCAGCATGCCGGTGAGCTCGCCCTGGGAACCGGCGGCGGGCTGCACGGTCACGGCCGGAAGCCCCGTGATGGCGGCCAGAAATTCCTGCAGGTCGTACATGAGTTGCAGCGTGCCCTGGCACAGTTCGGCCGGCAACAGGGGGTGGGCGCCGGTAAATCCCGGCAGCGCCGCCTGGCGCTCGTTGGTCTTGGGGTTGTATTTCATGGTGCAGGATCCCAGGGGATACATGCCGCTGTCCACGCCGAAGTTCCACTGGGACAGGCGCGTGAAGTGGCGCACCACATCCACTTCGGACAGGTCCGGGAAGTCCGGCCCCTCTCCCGCCAGCGCCGTGTCCAGAGGGCTTTGGGGAACATCCTGGCGGGGCGGGGAAATGCCGTTGCGCCCCGGCTTGCCCTTTTCCCACAGCAGGGGTTCGTTGAATACCAGTCCGTGGGTGCCGACGGGTTCTTTCATGATGTCACCTCCTTGACCAGCAGGTCCATGTCTTCGCGGCTGCAGGTTTCCGTGGCGCACAGCAGGTAGTGGTTCGCCATGTTTTCGTAGTAGGGGGCCAGGGGCAGTCCGGCCACGATTTTCTTTTTCAGCAGCTTCTTCCAGGTGCCGGCAAAGCCTTGCGGGAATTCGGCCACGAATTCGTTGAAGGTGGGGGTGTTGAAAGGAATCTTGACGCCGGCATCGGCCAGGGCGCCCTTGAGGTACTCGGCCTTGTCACGGTTGAGGCGGGCCAGCCGGCGGATGCCGCTGCCGCCCAGGGATGCCAGGTACATGATGGCATTGGTGGCGCACAGTCCCTGGTTGGAGCAGATGTTGGAAGTGGCGCGCTCCCGGCGGATGTGCTGCTCGCGGGTGGACAGGGTGAGCACGAATCCCCGGCGGCCCTCCTTGTCCAGCGTCTGGCCCACCAGGCGGCCGGGCATGTTGCGCAGGAATTTGTTGCGGGCCGCGAAGATGCCCAGGCCGGGCCCGCCGAAAGAGCGCGGAATGCCGAAGCTCTGGCCTTCGCCGCAGGCGATGTCGGCACCCAGGCTGCCCGGGCTTTTAAGCAGTCCGTAGGCCAGGGGTTCGGAAAAACAGGCGATCATCATGGTTTTGCGATCGGCATGCACCTTGTCGGCGGCCGCCTGGAGATCCTCGATGCAGCCCAGGAAGTTGGGGGACTGCACGGCCAAGCCGGCCAGTTCATCCAGGCCGGGAAGGGGCGAAAAATCGGTGCGGCCCGCTTCGGTGTGGGGCAGTTCCACGATTTCGTATCCGGTGGGCTCCAGGTATGTTTTGACCACCCGACGGTAAAGGGGGTGGATCAGGGACGAAACGGCCACTTTCCTGCGCCGGGTGACGCGGATGGCCATCAGCAGTGCCTCGGCCAGGGCGGAGGCGCCGTCGTACATGGAGGCATTGGCCACGTCGAGTCCCAGCAGCCGGGTGATGTAAGTCTGGTACTCATAAATGGCCTGCAGGGTCCCCTGGCTGATTTCCGGCTGGTAGGGGGTGTAGGCGGTCATCAGTTCGCTGCGGCTCAAAAGGTAGGAGGTGGCCGCCGGGATGAAATGGTCGTAACTGCCGGCCCCCATGAAGATCCGGTACTGGGGCGCTGCGGCCGTACGGGCAGCCAGATCGTCCATGTGGGCGTTGAGCTCCCATTCCGTCACGGGGTCGGGGAGCGGCATGTCCCCGCGGCGCCGGCAATCCGCCGGGATGGTGGCGAAAAGCGCATCGAGATCGGCGGCGCCCACTTCCTGCAGCATGGCCCTGATTTCTTCTTCGGTGTGTGGCAGGTATCTCATTCTTGCAGTCCTTTCAGCATTTCCAGGTAGGCGTCTTTGTCCATCAAGGCATCGTATTCCGCCGGGTCCGAGGGCTTTACCTTGATGAGCCACCCGTCGGTGTACGGAGCACTGTTGACCAGGTCGGGATTTTCCTCCAGGTTTTCGTTGACGGCGACAACCTCACCGCCGATGGGCATGTACAGCTCGGAGACCGCTTTGACGGATTCCATGGAGCCGAATTCGTCCTTCTGGGCAAAACTGTCGCCCTCGGCCGGAAGTTCTACGAAAACGATGTCTCCCAACTGATCCTGGGCGTAGTCGGAAATGCCCACCACGGCGGTGTCGCCTTCCATCCTTACCCACTCGTGATCGTCGGTGTAACGTACGTCTTCGGCCAACTGCAGTTCACTGATCTCTTTCATGATGTCTCCTCCTGTGGCTGAAATGTGCCCGCTGGCGGCCATGCGCCCAGCCGGCGCTGATCGATTGGGTTGCCGGTTCTACTGCCAGGGTATATTCAATGGATAAAGGGTACTTTCAGATTGTAGCTCTTGTAGATAACGAATGTTTCCAGGGAGCGCACATCTTTGATTTTTGATACTTCCTGAGCATAAAATTCCTGCAGCCCATAATCCCGGGTCAAGAGGACCAGCAGCATCAGGTCGTAGCGTCCGGTGACCACGCTGACCGACACCACCCCCCGCAGGTTCTTGAACTCCCGCCCCTTTTTGAACATGTCCGTGGTCCGGAGTTTGACGCCGATGATCACCGGCCTCAGGCGGGGGATCTGTTCGGGGTCCACCAGTCCGGTGATCTGCAGGATACCCCGGTCGAGCATTTTCTTGACGCGCGTTCGCACCGTGTTCTCGGAGAGAGAAAGGGCTTCCGCTATTTTTTTAAAGGATTTCCGCCCGTTGCGCAGATGGCGGATGATGGCTATGGTATTTTCGTCGATTTTCATGATGCCCTGGGTTCCCTAATATTGTCAATAGTTGAATACCATCCGCCAGGGCTGCTAGGGAAGGTAGTCCTCCCTGACGGGCGAAAAAACCTCCACGATGACGGCGTCTTCCAGAGCCTCTGCACCGTGGGTCACCTCCGACAGAATGCACCAGCTGTCCCCCGCTGCTACTTCCTGCTTTTGGCCGTCCACCGTAAACAGGATACGGCCGGACACCAGGTAGCCGGTCTGTTCGTGGGGGTGGCTGTGGGCCGGTATGACGGCACCCTGCGCCAGTCGGAATTCGGCCATCAATGTTTTATCCCCGTGTACCAGGGTTTTCAGTTGGACTTTTTCGATAAGGGTCCGGTATCCGCTGTCATCTTTTTTACGAAACATGCCTTCCTCCCGTTTTGTTTGACAATCCAGCGCCTGTTGCCGGGTTCAGCCGTGCAGAGACCGGTCGAGGGCTTTGAAGGAGGCTTCCATCATGATTTCCGCCAGGGTGGGATGGGCGTGGATGGTGGCGGCGATGTCTTTGACCCCGCCACCCATCTGCATGACTACGGCCGCCTCGGCGATGAGGTCGGTGGCATGGGACCCCACGATGTGCACCCCCAGGATGCGGCCGCTGCCGGTTTCCGATACGATCTTGGCCTCACCGGCGATCTCTCCGATGGCCTGGGCTTTGCCCAGGGTTCGGAACAGCACGCTGTCCGCGCGCACGTCGTGACCGGCTTTGACGGCTTCGGCTTCGGACAGCCCCACGTTGGCCACTTCCGGCGTGGTGAAAATGGCGCCCGGTACCACTGTGTAGTCCATGACACGATCGCCGCCCATGGCGTTTTCGGCCGCCACCAGGCCCTCGGTGGAGGCTACGTGGGCCAGCATGATCTTGGCCGGCCCCAGCAGGTCGCCGATGGCGTAGACACCGGGGACACCCGTCTGCAGACGGGTGTCGGCGGCCAGCCAGCCGCGCTCGTCGGGCGAGAGACCCAGGGTTTCGAGACCGATACCGGCGCTGTTGGGGCGACGGCCCACGCACACCAGCATGCAGGCCGCCTCCATGGTCACGGGCTGCTTGTCCCTGGCGGACGGGTTCTCCAGAAAAGGCGAGGCGCCGATGGTGATGCGCAGTTGGTCGCCCGTGTCTTCCGCCGCCGCAACCGTGCGGTTTAGCACGAACTTTATTTTGCGTTTTTTCATCTCGCGCTGCAGGACCTTGGAACAGTTTTCGTCCACCGACGGCAGCGGCAGCAGCCGGGACAGGGCCTCCACCACGGTCACCTGGCAGCCCAGGGCCGACAGGATGAAGGCGAACTCGCAACCGATGACGCCACCGCCGACGATGACCATGGACGGCGGTATCGTTTCCAGTTCGAGGGCGTCGTCGCTGGAAATGATCTTCTTGCCGTCGAAAGGAAACGTGGGGATCTCGAGGGGCTCGGTGCCGGTGGCCAGGATCAGCCGGTCCCAGGGCACTTCCCGTTCCCCCTCGGCTTGGCGGACGGTGGCCAGCCCGGGTTGGCGGATGGTTCCGGTGCCCTTCACTAGGTGGATGCGGTGGTGCTTGAGGAGGTTTTCAATCCCCTTTATCTGGCTCTTGATGACGGCGTTTTTGCGCGCCATGAGCCGCTGCATGTCGGGGCGCACGCTGCCTTCCACGGTGAGGCCGAATTCTGCGGCGCGGTGGAATTTTTCCAGCAGTTCCGCGGTGGTGATCAGTGTCTTGGAGGGGATACAGCCGCGGTTCAGGCAGGTTCCGCCCACATTGTCGGCTTCGATCAGGGTCACTTCGCCGCCAAGCTGGGCGGCGCGGACAGCGGCTACGTATCCGCCGGGGCCCCCTCCGAGAACGCATATTCTGTTGGTCGTCATTATCAGAAGCCTCCTTCATTCCATGCTGCGCCCGGAAAGACCGTGGCCTGGATTTTTCCGGGAGTTGCCAGCGTATCGGTCACCATAGCGCAAGAATTTGATGTTTTCAATAAAAATTGAAAAAGCTTTTGACAATATCCTAAATTCATTTTATCTGAATTAAATAAATCTGATACCAACAGCACGCTTCTTTCAAGGGCTTCAAGGAGGATGCCATGCAGCAAGCAGCGATAAAGAGCACGCCCCTTCACGACTGGCACGCGGCCCAGGGTGCCAATATGGCCGATTTCGGGGGATACGACATGCCCCTGTGGTACTCTTCGGCCAAGAACGAACACCTGTCCGTGTTGACCGGTGCCGGGCTTTTCGACACCAGCCACATGGCTGTTGTGCTGGTGGAGGGGGCCGGTGCCCGGGATCTGCTGCAGTTGTGTTTCACCAACGACCTGGAGGCCTGCGTGGGCGGCGCCAGAAAACCGCTGTACCCGGGGCGTTGCGTGTATGGCGCCTATCTCAACGATGACGGCTGGGTCATCGATGACACCATTATTTACCTGCTGCGGGAAAATCAGTACATGGCGGTGGTCAATGCCGGCATGGGCGGCGAGGTGGCCCGCCACCTGGAATCCCGCAGGGAGCAGCGGGACGTCGCCATCACCGATCTGACGGACCGGCTCGGCAAGATCGATGTGCAGGGGCCGCTGGCCGGCAGGATCCTGGGGCGGGTTCTGGCGGACCCCGGGGCAGCCTTCGAGAAGCTTTTCTACTTTTCCTTCAAGGGGTTTTTCGATCCGGATTCCGACCTGTCCGCGGCCGTCAAGCTGACCGACGGCACCCCGGTGCTGCTTTCGCGCACCGGCTACACCGGCGAGTTCGGGTTCGAGCTCTACGTGCAGGCCGACCGTACCGTGGATGTCTGGGAGATGATTCTGTCGGCGGCCGGCGACGATCTGGCGCTTACCCCTTGCGGCCTGGCGGCCCGGGATTCCCTGCGCGGCGGGGCCGTACTGCCCCTCTCCCACCAGGACATCGGACCCTGGCCGTTCATCAACCATCCCTGGGAATTCGCCCTGCCGTTTGACGAGAACCGCCGCGGCTTCACCAAGGCCTTCATCGGCGCCGAGGCGCTGCTCAACGTCACCTCGCCGGAGTACACCTATCCTTTCGTGGGCAACGACCTGCGCAAGGTGTCCACGGGCGATCCGGCGGTGGTGCTGGATGCCGACGGCAATGAAATCGGCAAGGTGCTGACCTGTGTGACCGACATGGGGATCGGACGCCATGAAGGACGTATTTACAGCATCGCCAGCCCGGACAGGCCCGAGGGTTTCAAGCCCAAGGGGCTGAGCTGCGGGTTCATCAAGGTCACCTCGCCGTTGTCCTTCGGCCAGACGGTGGAGCTGCGCGACAACCGCCGTAAGCTCAAGGTGGCCCTGGCCGAGGACATCCGCCCGGACCGGACGGCCCGACGGCCTCTTTCTGAAATGATATAGCCCCCGCCTTCCGGGGGAAAAGGCGGACCGCTTCCGGGGTGCACCCTTGAAAGCGATCCGCCTTTTTTGTGCCTTGAAAAAATCGCGGTTTTCGCTTATCCTACACAAGTGAATCTTCTTCATTTACCGGATTGAATTTTTTGCAACCCGCAGAAAAAGGAGGGAGTATGCAGAAACGTATAGGGAACGCTTGGACGTGGGTGATGATCTGCCTGGCCGTGGCCGTGGTGTCGCTGGCCGCCGGCTGTGGCGGTGGCGCATTGACCCCCAAAAACGCGCCGGCCCAGTTTGCGTGTGTGGCCGACGGCGGCCAGCTGACAAAAGACATCGCGCCCCAGGCCGAACTGGTGGATTTTTCGTGCGCCTTCAAGAAATGGAAAGGTGCCGAGACCCTGCATTTTTCCGTTTCGCTGAAAAACGTCAGCCAGGAGCCCCAGCGGTACCGGGTCAACATCTTCATGGACAACGGCAAGGCCGTGGGGGGGCTGATTCCCCGCAAGACCAAGAAGGGTCTGGTGCAGCCCGGCCAGACGGCTTCATTCGTCTATCCGGTCAAAGACATGGCCGTGCAGCCCAAATCCATCATTCTAAAGATTTCGACCGTGGGAAAATAAACCAGGAATAAGGTTCGAAATACTATCCAGAAAAACCAGCGGAGGGCAATTCCATGAGAATCAAGAGTGCGCTTATCGTCTTTTTCCTGTGTGCGGTTCTGGCCGTGGCGGCGCCGGTGGCGGCCAAAACGACCTTCATCAGCATCGGCACCGGCGGCACCGGCGGCATCTATTACCCCTATGGCGGCGGCGTGGCCGAGATCTGGTCCAAGTACGTACCCGGCGTCAAGGCCGTGGCCGAGGTGACCGGCGCCAGCGTGGAAAACGTCAAGCTGGCCCACAAGGGTGAGACCGTGGTGGGCGAAGTCATGGGCGATGTGGCCGAAGCCGGTTACACGGGCGCCGGCAAGTTCAAGGGCAAGAAGCACAACATCCTGTCCATGGCCATCATGTATCCCAACCTGCTGCAGGTGGTCACGCTGAAGAAAAGCGGCATCACCAACATCGAACAGGTCAAGGGCCGCAACATCAGCACCGGCAGCCCGGGCAGCGGCACCAACTTCATGGCCGAGGCGGTTTTCAAGGCTTTGGGCATCCCGCTGGATTCCTACAAGGACAGCCGCCTGTCCTTCACCGAAAGCGCCAATGCCTTGAGGGACGGCACCATCGAGGTGGGCATCTGGTCGGTGGGCCCCGGCACCAGCTCCATCCTGGACCTGGCCACCACCCACCAGATCCGCATCATCGGCTTCACCCCCGAACAGACCAAGAAGATCCTGGCCGCCAACAAGAACTACTCTGCGGTGGACCTGGCCGGCGGCGTTTACCGCGGCGTGGCCAAACCGGTGCCCACCATCGGGGTCTGGAACGTCATGATCTGTCAGGCTTCCCTGGACACCGACTTGGTGTACAAACTGGTAAAGGCCCTTTACGAGCACACCGACTACCTGCAGAAGATCCACCCGTCGGCGGCCTACACCACCCCGGAGAATGCAGTGAAGTACTCCCCAATCCCGCTGCATCCCGGCACCATCAAGTACCTGAAGGAAAAGGGTGTCACGGTCCCGGCCAGACTGGTGCCGGCCTCTTAACGGTTCGTGCGGACCGGGCCGGTCAAAAGGCGCCTGTGGGCGGCGGCTGCCGGCCTGGCCGCGCTGGGCCTGGCGGTCGCCGCCCTGCTGCCCGGGGGGTTGGAACTGCGCGTCACCCCGGTGAAAGGCGGTGCGCCGCTGCTGGTGCTGCCCCTGGCGCCGGGAGAGCGTTTCACCATCCACTACTTCCACTCGGTGGAGAACGCCCCCATCTGGGAAACCCACTCGGTGGACGCCCGCGGGCGCATCTACATAGAGGAGGAGCGCTACCTGAAATTCGGGGCCGGCATGGGGCGTATGCCCGGCGTGGGGCGCATGGTGATGCGCGGGCCCTACGAGGTCATTGAGGACATGCACATGCCCACGGGAGACTTCATCCTGCGTGTCGGCAGCCCCGGCGTGGACCACACGGTCATCTGGCGGGGGACGCGTACCAATCTGTCGGCCCTGACGCCCCACCTGGCGGTGAGGTTCCAAGCCCGGCCGGTGAGCCTGTTCTACCGGCTGTGGCGGTGGTTTTGCCCCCACACCGCCACACCGCAAATGTAACCTATAGTAACTTACTTCGGTAAGGCCGTTATTAAAATTAAGGACCCTCCATGCCAGAGATCATGCCGGCCGGGGACGGGCAGGATGTCGCTCCGGTTTCTGAAAACATTTCCAGGCAACCCACTTCACTGGAGCGGGCAACGGCCAGGGTCATCATGGTGCTGGCCGTCAGCCTGAGCCTCTACCAGCTGTACACGGCCGGCATCACGGCCCTGACCGCCCTGGTGCAGCGCTCCATTCACCTGGGCGCCATCCTGAGCCTGACTTTTCTGCTGAAACCCGCCTTCAAGAAGGTCTCCAAAGCGCGCCTGAACCCGTGGGTGGTGCTGGACTGGTGCCTGGTGGCGGCAGCCGTGTACTGCACCGCCTATATCTGCTTTAATCTGACCGCCATTTTCGAACGTCAGGGCGACTGGTTGACCAGCGACCGGGTGGTCAGCATCATCGGCACCCTGCTGGTGCTGGAGGCCTGCCGCCGGGTGATCGGGCTGATCATGACCGGCATCTGCGTGGTGGCCATGCTCTACGCCTACTTCGGCCCTTACATGCCGGAGCTGATCATTCACAAGGGCTACAGCATCGAACGCATCACCACCACCCTGTGGCTGACCACCGAGGGGATTTTCGGCCTGCCCATCGGTGTGGCGGCCACCTTCGTGTTCGTGTTCGTGCTGTTCGGCGCCTTTCTGGAAACCACCGGCGGCGGGGCCTTTTTCATCGATCTGGCCTACGCCCTCACGGGGCGTTTTTCGGGCGGACCGGCCAAAACCGCGGTGGTGGCATCCGGGTTCATGGGGTCGGTGTCGGGCTCGGCCGTGGGCAACGTGGTGGCCACGGGCTCGTTCACCATTCCCATGATGAAGAAGGTGGGCTACCGGCCCCACGTGGCCGGCGCCATCGAGGCGGCCGCTTCCACCGGCGGCCAGCTGATGCCGCCCATCATGGGCGCCGGCGCCTTCCTGATGGCCGAGTTCACCAACACCAGCTACCTGACCATCATCAAGGTGGCACTGATACCGGCCATCATGTACTACCTCACGGTGCTGCTGTTCGTGCACTACGAGGCCAAGAAGTTCGGGCTGGAGGGCCAGCCCAGGGAGAGCCTGCCCAAAGTCCTGAACGTGATCAAGGACGGGATTCACTTCATCATCCCGGTGGGCATCCTGATCTACGTGCTGATGGCCAACTACTCGCCCATGATGGCCGGCTTCGTGGCGGTCACCAGCACCGTGGCCGCCAGCGTGCTCGCCAATGCGGTGCGCTGGCAGGTGGCCAACGCGCGCCTGGCCGCCGGAGACACTTCGCGCCGGAGCCCGGCCGAATTCGTCACGGGGGAGGTTCGTTCCACGGTAAAAGCGCTGGAAAACGGGGCCGTCAGCGCCATCATGGTGTCGGTGGCCTGCGCCGCCGCCGGCATCATCGTGGGCATGGTGACGCTGACCGGCATGGGGCTGAAATTCTCCAGCCTGGTGCTGGACCTGAGCCTGGGCATCAAGGCCCTGGCCATCCTGCTGATCGGGGCCGCCTCCCTGGTGCTGGGCATGGGGCTTCCCGTCACGGCCAGCTACATCGTGCTGGCCACCCTGGCCGGCCCGGCGCTGCTGGACATGGGCGTGCCCCTGCTGGTGTCGCACATGATCGTGTTCTGGTACTCCCAGGATGCCAACGTGACCCC
>CAYUAQ010000074.1:0-22070 GCA_964442705.1 uncultured Desulfobacteraceae bacterium | reverse complement strand
GATGAAGCCGCCCTCACGGGCATAGGCCACCCCCTCTTCGAAAAGATCCGGATTGCGGCCCATGTGCGTGAGGCAGAACTGGCGATAGGGGATTTCCGTTTCGGCCACGATTTTGCGGACGAGTTCCACCATGCGCGGTCCATCGCCGAGGTGGATGTTGACCACGCCGGCTTTGCCGGAGAGAATGCCCCCCACCCGCGCCGCGGCGGCGATCTTGGCCATCTCATCGAAGGTGGGCTGGGATGAGCGGTGGTCGGACATGGCCAGTTCTCCCACGCCAATGACTTCATCGATCAGCATCAGGTCTTTTTCGATGCAGTCGGTGGCCGTTCTCAACGGCACCTGGTAAGACCCCGTGAGGATGTAGCAGCTGATGCCCTCTTCCTTCAAGCCCTTGGACTTGGCGATCAGCTCTTCCATGGAGCGGCAAAACCCGTCCGTACCCAGTACGCCGATCAGGGTGGTCACCCCCGCCGTGGTCGCCTGGGTGAGGCGGATGGGTTCGGTGCGTGTCTTGAAACTGCCCTCACCGCCGCCGCCGGTGATGTGTACGTGGGGGTCGATGAATCCGGGCACCAGCAGCCGGCCCTGGCCGTCGATAACCTCCAGCGCCGGCAGGTTGGCCGGCACGGTGATCTCGTCTTCCACGGCGGCCACCTTCGATCCGGCCACCAGCACATCTTTGCTGCCCAGGTGATCCGGTGCGTATACCTCGACATTCTTGATAATCTTGATCATTTTCTGGCTCCTGACGCGGGCCTTACCCGCAACCCAATTTGTGATTTCGTCTGTTTCGTGGGGTTCGTGATTTTGGTGGATGGGAAATGAAACTGCTTCTCTTCCTTTTTCTGCCTTTATGACTGGGTTCGACCGAAAAACCACCGGCTGGATTGTCCCCGGTGTTTCAGGCCTTCAGCTGTTTGGAGACGATTCCTTCCCGGATTTTCTCCGGTGCCATGCCGAAAACAAACAGCGCCGCAATGCATGCCAGGATCACGTCTGCGGCATACTGCTCCGGCATTTGCTCGAAGACCGGCACTTCCCGGATAGCGGCCACTTTCACGCGCCAGTCCCGTTGCCGGACCATCAGGTCATCGCCGTCCTGGAGTATTGCGATGCCGCCGTCTCGAAAGTGCGGTTTGAGGTACGGGTTATCGTTATGGCGGGAAAACAGCACCACCTGTCCGCTGGTGCGTTCGGCCATTTCCATGATCAGGTCGTTGTCGGCGTTGAGTATCGCGGCGCCCTGCTCATAGACCTGCTCGGCCACCGTTGACTTGGCGTAGGCCACATCTTCGATGTCCCGGGCGTAATCGCAGTCGATCTCCCGGGGGTACATGTTCAGGACGATGCCGTAGTCCGCGCGTTCGTATCCCAGACCCCGCCGCAGAATGCCCTCGCAGGGTGTTTCCAGCACCGCACTGTCGATGGTGGGTTCCCTGAGGATGAGCTGCACGTTTTCGGGGGCCGTCATGTCCCCCTTTTTCATGCCTTGTCCGGACAGGAAAAGACCCCGTGACCACGCCAGGCCGGGCACGTACCCGGCCAGGGTCAGGCAGTGGGACAGCAGGTCTACCAGTTCGGATTTTCCGAAAGAGCCGGTGACCGAAAAAACCGGCACATGCGAAGTACTGCCCTCGGGAAAGAGCATGTCCACGAAAGGCTTGGCCACCTTGCGACTGCGGCCCACGGTGGGGCGGATGTGCATCCTGAAATCGGGGGCCGAATTGATTTCGATGAACCGGCCGTTGTTTTCCAGCAGCGATGTGCGCAGGGTGGGGGCGATGACGTCGACACCGGCGGCATTGAGCCCCACCACGTGGGCGGCCCGCTCGGCCAGGAAACGGTTGACCGGGTGGACCTCATCGGTGACGTCCACGGCGCTGCCGCCCAGGGCCAGGCTGCCGGAGTGCTTGAGTGGCAGGGTTTCTTTTTCCGGCAGGACCGTTTCCAGGCTGTAACCGGCGTCCGCGATGATCTGCCGCGTGACATCGTCGACATTGACTTGGCTCAGTCGCGCCCGGTCTCCGACACCGCGTTTGGGATCCTCGTTGAGCCGGTCGATCAGTTCCTGGATCGTGTGCCGACCGTCGCCGGTGATGGCCGGCGGGGTCAGCTTGACGGCCGCAACATAGCGGTAGTCGATGATCAGCAGACGCCAGGCGTTGCCATAGACGGTTTCCTGAACCAGGGTGTCCGGGTGGAAGGACTGCGACCAGCCGAAGGCCCTGCGGATCTGTTGCGGCGTCGTGAGATTGACGCTGATCCCCCGCCCCTGGGATCCCACCCGCGGTTTGACGGTCACTGGTTTTGAGATGCGCTGTTGAAAGGCGATGCCTTCTTCCACCGTGGAAACTTCCACGGTCTGGGGCACGGGAATGCCGGCGTCACCCAGCATGGTGCAGGTCAGCTGCTTGTCATCCACCGTTTCCACGGCCACGAAACCGGTTTCCGAAGAAATGGATGCCCGTATGCGCCGCTGGTGTCGGCCGGTGCCCAGCTGGACCAGGTTGTAGCTGTCCAGCCGCAGGAACGGGATGCCGCGTTCTCCGGCCTCGTCCACGATGGCCTGGGTGGTGGGCCCCAGCAGTCGCTTTTCGCGGATGTCGACCAGGTTTTCAACGATCTGATCGACGTCGAAGGGGCTGTCGGTCAGGATGGCGTTGACCAGGTTGACCGCCGCTTTACCGGCGTACACGCCGGCCACTTTGTCCATGAATCGGAATACGACGTTGTAGACACCGGGGATGATGGTGGCGCGGGTCTTGCCGTAGCTCACATCCATGCCGGCCAGGGTTTGCAGCTCTATGGCCACGTGCTCGGTCACGTGGCCCAGCAGCGTGCCCTCCTGCACACGCAGAAAGAAACCGCCCTCGATGCCCGGCGAACAGTGATGCTGGTGAAGGGACGGCAGCAGCCGGCGCAGCTTTTCATAAAATCCCGGAATCTCGTTGGTGAATACTTCATCGTACTCGCCGAGGTCGAGCTTGATGACGATGACGGGGCCGCCGCTGAAGTAATTGGCCCCGTGCATGACCATGATGTCCCGGGCCTTGATCGGCCCGGGCATGAAGTCGTACTGCAGGTAGTTATTCATACTTTTCAAGCAGGCCTTTCAGCAGCGGTCTGAGCGCTTTGGCGATGACCTGGTTGGCGTCTTCTCCGGCGCCGACGATGTAACTCTCACGTTCTTCGTCTGCCTGCCGCAGCGTGACCGTGTTTTCCTCCACTTCGATCACGAAGCCGTCCGGCAGTATGTCCCGGGCCACGATCTCCTCGGCGTAGTGGGGTGAGTCCATGATGGCCACATCCGCTCCCCGATGGTAGGTGCCGTAGTCGAAGATGTCGTCCTTGGTGTGGTTGAAGACGGCAAAATCCAGCCCGGGATTGCGCAGAGCGATCTTGATGGCCTGATCGTGCTCTTCGGGTTTGCAGAGATATTCGCCGTTGAAGAAGACGCCCTCGGCCGTGACGTCGGCGAATTCGACATCGGGCTTGATTTTCTTCACGACGGCGTAGATCAGGTCGCACAACTCCCTGGTGATCTTGTTGCCCGCTATAATGGGGATGCGGGAATACTCCGGACGCGGAAAATGCACCTTCATGATTTTGCCGGGGACGTCGATGGAGCCGCCGATGGCCGGGGCCAGGTGCATGAAGACACCCGGACCGGCGTTGATTTCGATGATGCCGAAACTGCCCTCGTCCCAGGGAACCGAAATGTCCTCGGCCAGCACGTCGATGCCCAGCACCGATACCTGGAAGAATTTGGCGATGTCTTCCACCAGCTTGACGTTCTTGGGGTGCACGTTGTCGGTCACGCTGATGGAAACGCCGCCGGCCGAAATGTTGGCCACGCGGCGCAGATAGATGCGCTCGCCCTCTTTGGGCACGGAATCGACGGTCAGATTCTGCAGGCTCAGATAATCTTTGAGGTCATCGTCGATTTTGATTTTGGCCAGGGGCGAGCGGGCATTGTCCAAACGCACTTCCTTGTCGTTTTCAACGGCGATCAGCTCCTCGATGGTGCTTTTGCCGTCTCCGTCCACGTAGGCCGGTACCCGTTCCAGGCCTGCGGCGAACTTGCCCCCCACCGTCAGCAGACGATGGTCGGTGCCGTAAATTTCTTTTTCCACGATGGCGCCCTCGAAGGCCACCTCCGCGGCCTCGGCGGCGTCGACGATGTTTTGAAAGGCGGCCTCCACCTGCTCGGCGTTGGCCACACCCGTGGTGACGCCCTGTCCCTTGTGGCCGGCAAGCGGTTTCACCACCACCGGGTAGCCGAGGGCTTCGGCCTGTTTCACGGCCTGCGCCTTTTCCATGCAGTTCTTGCCGGTGGGGGTCGGGAAGCCGAACATGAGCAGGAAATCTTTGACGATATCCTTGTACATGGTGAATTCGGTGTCCTTGATGCTGTCCTTGTGGAAGGTGGTGGAGCGCCCCCGGAGTTGCTTCTTGCCGTATCCCCACTGGAACTGGTTTTCCTCGTAGAGGTAGTTTACCGGAATACCCCGTTTCAGGCCGGCCTCTATCAGCGAGTAGATGGTGGGTCCGCCATACAGGGTCCGGTCGAAGTCTTCCTGGAGTTTGGTGAACTCGGCGCGGAAATCGAAATCTTCCCCCTCCCCGATGGCCCGAAACCAGTCGCGCACCAGGTAGACGGCATCTTCGGCGGAGATCTTGTCGAGATACTCCACGGCGATCACGAAATCGTCTCCATCTCTGTCGATGGAATACTTGTTGATATAGAGATCGATGTCCATCTTGAGCACCTGGATCAACACGTCTGCATACAGGTCCACCACGCTGGAGGGCAGATCCTCTTCAATCTTGGGAATTCTTTGATGACGTGGGGGGCGTAGTAGTCGACCCGTTTGCCTTCGGGGTCGATGGACAGGTTGAAGACCATGGCCTTGCGGCCCAGGTAATAATTGGGACCGCTGTAGAAGTAGAACTTATCAACTGCAAAATCTCGCATCATCCCTCTCCTTAAAGCTGCAATTTGGGTTGGTTGAAACTGAAGGGGGATTTCGTGGTAAAACAGGGGCTGGTTGAATTGCCGGTATGCGGCATTTGCATACGGTGGCATGGGTTGCGTGATAGGCTTCAACCTCCTGCGGATCACCCTGTTGGTGACCGCCGGCCTCTTGTCCCCGGCTGGTCCTGGCCTGTTCACCCGCAACGGGCCAATAGCCCGAACAGATCGGCTGCTTCCCTCAAAACAAAGTGGAATCTAACAAGCAGTACCAGGAATGTCAAGTTCGATGAAAATTTTCAGTATATTTAATGAATTACACGCCACTGAAAAAGGCGCGAAGAATACACTTCCGGACGGCAGTTGTTCTTTTTCAAGCCGATGTCAACAACACTTTGTCCCCTATGCCGGCATCGAAATCATGCACCGGGTGAAGCGCGCTGGTTTTTGTCAGAAAAAGCTTTACGACAGCGAAAAAGTGTCGTATAGCGGATACAAAACCGATCGGCCCGGCGCTCGCTCCACCACCACCGCGGGGTCGCCGTGATCCAGGGAGGATGTAAATTGCCGTCGTCGGCCTCAGCAGCCCACAGTGTCGGCATGCGGGTCAACTTCATGACACTGAGGTTTCGCGGGGGTCAGGAAGCCCTCGAGGGTCCCTTCTGGTCGGACTACTTCCAGCGGCACCTGACCCACCTGCGCATGTGCCATTTCTATTCGGCCTTTTTCATCGGCATTGCCGGCCTGCTGGACGCCCGCTTTTTCCCCGAACAGAAATATCTGCTGTGGTTTATCCGTTATGGCGTTGCCGTGTCCGTTTTCCTCGCGGGGCTGGTTTTTTCATTTACTCGCTATTACCGCAAACTCTGGCAGTTTCTCCATCTGGCCTACACGCTGGTCGCCGGCGGTGCTTTTATCGCCATGATTGCCGTTGCTCCGCCACCTATTGGATATTCCTACTACGTGGGGATACTGATTACGATGGTTTTCGTTTATGCTTTTGTTCGCGAACGATTCATCTTGGCGACGCTGGCTGGATGGACGTTGATCATTGCCTACCTCTGGGTTTCTACCCAAATCATATCTACGCCGCGCAACATCTTGTACCACAACACCCTCTATTTGCTTGTAGCCAACTTTCTTGGGATGCTCGTCGCGTACTCCATCGAATATTCCGCCCGCCGTGACTTCTTCCTGGCACACCTGCTGCGGGTTGAACGCCAGAAGGTTGAGAAGATCAATCTTGAGCTGGAAAAACGCGTCGAGCAGCGTACCGCACAGATCCGCCAGGCCCATGAACGGTTGAAAGAGGAAATGCAGGCCCACCTGCAACTGGAGCGGGAAAAGCGCAAACTGGAAGGCCAGTTGCAGCGGTCCCGCAAGATGGAGGCCATCGGAACGCTGGCCGGCGGTGTGGCCCACGACCTGAACAATATTCTCTCCGGCGTGGTCAGCTATCCCGACCTGCTGCTCATGGACCTTCCCGAAGAAAGCTTCCTGCGCAAGCCGCTGCTGACCATGAAAAGATCGGGCGAGAAGGCGGCCGCCATCGTTCAGGACCTGCTCACCCTGGCCCGCAGGGGCGTCGCCGTTTCGGAAGTCGTCGACCTCAACCAGATTGTCTCCGACTACCTGAACAGCCCTGAATTTGAAAAGCTGCGCCAGTACCATTCCCGGGTGGAGGTGCGCACCGACATCAGCCGGCAGCCGGTCTGGGTGATGGGATCGCCCGTGCACCTGTCCAAATGCCTCATGAACCTGGTCTCCAACGCTGTCGAGGCCATGCCCGATGGCGGCACCGTCACCATCCGCACCGAAAATCGGCAGGTGCACAAGACCATCATCACCGGCACCGATGTCGCCAACATCGAGCCCGGCGACTACACCTGCCTGACGGTCAGCGACACCGGGACCGGCATTTCGCCCGGCGACCTGGAGCGCATTTTCGAGCCCTTCTACACCAAGAAAGTGATGGGCCGCAGCGGCACCGGCCTGGGCATGGCCGTTGTCTGGGGCACGGTCAAGGATCACAAGGGTTTTATCGACATCCAGACCGCCGAGGGACAGGGGTCTACCTTCACGCTTTATTTTCCCAGCAGCCGCACGCAGCCCTCCCCACCCGCTGAAAAACTGCCCCTCGAGGCCCTGGCCGGTGCCGGACAGACCATTCTGGTGGTCGACGACGTCCCGGAACAGCGTGAAATCGCCGGCAGCCTGCTGCGAAAGTTGGGCTATCACGTGGAAACGGTGGAAAGCGGCGAGGCCGCCGTGGCCTTTCTGAAGTCACGCAGCGTGGACCTGCTGATCCTGGATATGATCATGGATCCGGGCATCGACGGCCTCGAAACCTATCGGCGCATCCTGAAAATCCATCCTCATCAACGCGCCATCATCGCCAGCGGGTACTCCGAAACCAGCCGCATCCACGAGCTGCAGAAGCTCGGCGGGGGCACTTACATTCGAAAGCCTTACACCCTTGAAACCATCGGCAAGGCCGTCAAAGTCGAGCTCAGCAAACCGGCCAGTGGGCTGAAGAACTGATTCGGCTGAATATCTGTCGGTACCGCCGTATGTGTTGATAAAACAGCAACCCACAGCACAAGCCGGAGCCACAGATGAAAACAGGTGCACGTCCGCAACCATGTTTGTGTCAGGGGCAGACTACCGACGCCACTCCCATAGCGGTCATCGGCATGGCCTGCCGCTATCCCGGCGCCGACAATGTGCGTCAGCTGTGGGAAAACGTTTTGGCGCGGCGGCGCCAGTTCCGCCGTTTTCCTAAGGGTCGTCTGCCCCTGGAAGACTATTTTGACCCGGATCCCAAAACGGCGGACACTACTTACTGCCCCCGGGCAGCGGTCATCGACGGCTTCGTTTTCGACTGGGCCCGACGGCGCATCCCGCAGTCCACTTATGCGGCCACCGATATCGTCCACTGGCTGGCACTGGAAACGGCTCTGGATGCATTGGAAGACGCGGGCTATGATGCCGGGCAGGTTCCGGGACGGCGCTGCGGTGCTATCGTGGGCAACAGCCTGACCGGGGAGCAGACCCGCGCCCACACCATGCGGTTGCGTTGGCCCTTCGTACGCCGCGCCCTGCAGGCGGCGGGACGCAGCCGGCAGGTGGACCCCCGGCAGATTCAGGAGTTGCAGAAGGCCCTGGAAGATTTTTACAAGTCCGCCTTTCCCGCCGTGAACGAAGATACTTTGGCCGGCGCGCTTTCAAACACCATTGCCGGGCGCATCTGCAACTACCTGGACCTGAGCGGCGGTGGTTACACCGTGGACGGCGCCTGTGCTTCGTCGCTGCTGGCCGTGGCCACCGCGGCCCGTCAGCTGTCTGACGGCAGCCTGGATCTGGCTCTGGCCGGGGGGGTGGACGTCAGCCTGGATCCTTTCGAACTGGTGGGGTTTGCCAAGGCCGGCGCCCTGAGCGGCACGGACATGAACGTCTATGACGCGGCCGGAAACGGCTTCATCCCCGGTGAGGGCTGCGGCTTTGTGGTGCTGAAACGGCTGGCCGACGCCCGCCGGGACGGCGACTACGTGTACGCCGTGCTTCACGGCTGGGGCGTGTCTTCAGACGGCGGCCGCTCGGCCATCACCGCCCCCAGCGTGGAGGGCCAGTACCTGGCCATCTGCCGCGCCTATCGCCGGGCCCCCTACGGCCCCGGGAAGCTGGATTTTATCGAAGGGCACGGGACCGGCACCGCCGTGGGCGACCAGGTGGAAATGGAGGCCCTGGCCCGGGCCGTGGAGTCCGAGGAGGGGAACGATCCTGTGCGCTGCCGCCGCTGTGGGGTCACCTCGCTCAAATCCCTCGTCGGCCACACCAAGGCGGCCAGCGGCATTGGCGGTTTCATCAAGGCTGTCCTGGCCGTCAACCGGCGCCTGATTCCGCCCACCGCCGGTTGCAGAACACCGCACCCGGTTTTTTCGGACAAGGCCCGGGCGCTCTTCCCGGTCCTGAGAGGCGAACCACGTCCCCGCGAGAGCCGGCTGCGGGCCGGGATTTCGGCCATGGGGTTTGGCGGCATCAACTGTCACGTCACCGTCGAGTCGGCCGACGCACCCCGCAGGGGTTCTGCCGGGGGGTTGAGCGAACACGTCCTGTTGGCCTCCCACCAGGAAACGGAACTTCTTGTGCTCCGGGCGGAAACACCCCCCCAAATGGAACGTGAAGCCGAGCGTCTGGCTCAAATGGCCGATGATATGAGCCCTGCGGAGCTGGTCGATCTGGCCGCCCATCTGGCTGCCAGAACCCACCCCAAACCCAGCCTGCACGCCGCTGTGATTGCCGCCAGTCCCGAACAGCTGGCCCAGCGCCTGCGCCGCCTGGCGGGCATTCTGCGGGAGGACCTGCCGGCGGCCGGAAGCGTTTTGAGCGACACCGGGGAAGACATCTGGCTCGGTCACCGGCCGCGCATTCCCCGGGTGGGCATGCTCTTTCCCGGGCAGGGGTCCCAGCAGCTGAACATGGCACGCCGCCTGACCGAGCGTTTTGCCTGGGGCCGCCAACTGGCCGACCGGGCCGATGCGGCGGCCGCTGCCGTGGGCAGCGGCCCGGTTCAGCCGCTCATCTACCGGTCGACGGAGGCCGGCGGCGACAGGATCGGGGAGTGGTCCCGGCAGCTGGGGCGCACCGAGCATGCCCAGCCGGCCATCTGTCTGGCTTCCATGCTCTGGTTTCGCTTCCTGCAGCGCATCGGCATCCGGCCCAAGGCGGTCGGCGGACACAGCCTGGGGGAAGCCGTCGCTTTCTGGGCCGCCGGCGTCATGGACGACGGCGCGCTGCTGCATTTCGTTGCCCGGCGCGGCCGCATCATGGCGCAGAGCGCCACGACGCCCGCCGGCATGCTCAGCCTGGCCTGCACGCCGCAGACGGCCGAGTCCCTGGTGTCGTCGCTCAAGGACGGGTACGCCGCCGTAGCCAACCTCAACGCCCCCCGCCAGGTGGTCGTCGCCGGCGAACGCCAGGCCCTCGAACAGATTCAACAGATGGCTGCAGATCGGGGCGTTGCGGCAAGCCGGCTCCCGGTTTCGGGTGCCTTTCACTGCCGTCTTGCCGAGGTTGCCGCCGAACGGCTGTCCGTCGATACGGTGCTGCCGCGCACCGGCCGGCAGCCGCGTGTCAGGCTTTTCAGTACCATGGACGGCGGCCTGATCCACGACTGGCGCAGGCTGCGGGAACATTTTGCCCGCCAGATGACCTGCCGCGTTAACTTCATGACCATGGTCGAAAACATGACGCCGGAGTGCGACCTGCTGCTCGAAGTCGGCCCCGGCCGCGTGCTGACCAACCTGTACGGACATATTGCCGGCGGCCGGGGACCGGTCTGCCTGCCGGTGGAATCCCGGTCCGAAGACGACCGCGACATCAACCGCGTGGTGGGTACCCTGTTCGCCCACGGCCTGCCGCTGGACATGCGGCGATTTTTCGAAGGGCGACTGGTGCGCCCCTTTACACCGCCGCAGGAAAAGATCTTCATCGAAAATCCCTGTGAGCGCATTCCGGTAGCAACCGATGACAATCGGTTATCGGAGAAGGCTGCGAACCTTTCATCGGAACTGGAACCTCTGGTGGCCGAGGCTGCCGGCCTGAACGCCGATGTTCTGCGGGACTACTTGTCCGCCCGCAGTTCTTTTCTCCTTGAAATCATCCGCGCCGACATCCAGCACATGCCCGGCCGGCAAGAAACCCTGAATTGCCCTGCACAGCTGCCGGAAGCCCCGCAAAGTACTGCTCAGGCCTCACCTGATGCTCTCGATGGGCTGGAAGCGCTGTTTTCCCTGGTTGAAGAGATGACCGGCTTTCCGAAAAAGGCCCTGTCGGCGGAGTCGCGCCTGCTGGACGACCTGAACCTGGATTCCATCAAGGCCGGCGACCTCATCGCCACTTTCAGCCGTCGCATGGGCATCGTGGGACGGATCGATCCCCGGCGCCTGGCCAACGCCTCGCTGGCAGAGATTGCCGCGGCGTTGTGCACTCGGGGTCCAGCGGCACCCGCCGAAACGGATCCTCTGGTGCCCGACGAGGGCCAGATCCTTTCGATCTTGTTGCGGCAGGCTGCCAGGCGCTGCGGCCGGCATCGGGTCGTTCTGAATGCCGACGGCAGGATAGGCGCCGACCTTACGTTCGACGAGACGGATCTCAGGCATGTGCTGGCAGCGGTTAGCCGGCGGACACACATCGACCTGCATGTGGACCTGGAACCGCTCATGGAGCGCAGTCTCCGTCAGATCGCCGGCATCATTGCCCGCCTGGGCCGGCAGCAGCGATCCTCCGGGGCGTCTACCCCGCCCGTTGAGCATGCACCGTGGGTACGGGAGTTCAAGCTGAACCTGGTCGAAAAACCGCTGGCGGCCATACCTCGCCGGTGGGGGCGGCGGCGGGAAGACCGCTGGCCCTCGGCAAGGGTGCTGGTCCTCAGCGAAAACACCGACGACAGCGTGGCCCGTGCCCTGGTGCAGCAGCTGGACAAGCTGGGCGCCCATGTGCAGGCAGCCACTTTCCGGGAAGCCGTGCGCCGGCGGTTTAACAGCAATGCCGCTTTCAGCCATTTCATGGCGGTTTTCCCCCGCCGGACTTCCACTCATGAGGAGCAGGAATCTCTTCGCCGCAGCGTTCAGCGCATCGCCGCCACCCTTTCTCCGCCGCCGGCTTCCGCCGCCCCCCGCCGCAGCAATACGCTGGTTTACCTGCAGTTTGGCGGCGGATTTTTTGGAAACCGCGGCCGATGTGCGCACCTGCACAACTGCGGTGCCATGGCTGCGGCCCACAGCGTGCAGATGGAACGGCAGGATTTGCGTGTGCGGGTGCTGGACTTTTCACCGCAGCTGTCGCCGGAAGCGGTAACCCGCAGGGTGATTCGCGAAAGCCAGGGGCCGACCGCTTTCGTGGCGGCCGGCTATGATGAAAATCTCAGGCGGCGTGTGTTTCAGGCCCAGGTCCTGTCGCCGGCCGCATACCGGCCGCGGCGCCTGCAGTGGGGTGAGCGGGATGTTGTTTTGGTCACGGGTGGCGCACGCGGCATCTCCGCTGCCTGCGCCCTGGCCCTGGCGAAGGTCACGGGTGCCCGCATGGCGCTGGTGGGAAGTACGCCCCTGTCCGAGGAAGACAAAGGCGGCGCCGCCAGCCAGATCCGCGAGACCCTGGAACGCTACGAGAAGTTGGGGCTGGTTGCAAATTACTACTGCTGTGATGTCTGCGATGGGTCTGCCGTTGATGCCCTCATCGCCCGCGTCACCGATGAGATGGGCGCCGTTACCGGGGTCATCCACGGAGCGGGGCTCAATATTCCGCGGCCGGCCAGCCAGGTGAGTGCCGAAGAGGCGCTCGCCGAAATCGCGCCCAAGGTGATGGGCGCACTGCACCTTTCCCAGGCACTGGCGCGGCGCCCTCCCAGGATTTTTGTGGGCCTGACTTCCATCATCGGCATCACCGGTATGCCTGGAAACGCCTGGTACGCCTTTTCCAACGAGGTGCTGGATCTGATCCTGCGGCGTTTCGGCGCCGAACACGCCGCTACGCGCACCCAGTCACTGGCCTACAGCATCTGGCGCGATGAGGGCATGGGGGCACGCATGGGCAGCGTGAACGCTTTGAAAAAAATGGGCATCGACGCCATCCCCACCGAAGAGGGCGTCAAGCGTTTCGTCCGGTTGTTTCTGAAGGATCCGGGTGTCCACCAGGTCATGATCACCGCCCGTCTGGGGCGTTTCGATCTCGGACAGGTGCCCACGCGGCGGCAGCGCAAGAACAAGCGCTTTCTCGAAGAGGCGCTGCACGTCACACCGGGCGTCGAGTCTGCCTTTCTGGCCCATCTGAACCTGGAAAAAGACCCCTATCTGGTGGATCATCGTTTTCAGGGTTCGTATCTGATGCCCACTGTTTTCGGTCTGGAAGCCATGGCCCAGGCAGTTTCGCACGTCAGCGGCGAACGGGATTTCTCCTGCCTGCGTATCGAAGATATCCGACTGCAGCGACCCATCACGGTCGATCCGCGCCAGGGGGCCGACATCGTCGTATGGGCACAGCTCGAGGAGATTATACAGGATGGGGGCCCCCGGCGGATCAGGGCCGGGGTGTACAAACCCGGTGCCGGAGTGCAGACGGACTTTTTCGCAGCCACCTTCGTGATCGGCTGCCGGGAACAGGATCTCCACCAGAAGGTGGACCTTTCGACGTCGCCCCTGGATATTCACCCGCGAAGCGATCTGTACCGCCAGACCCTGCTTTTTCAGGGACCCCGCTTTCAGCGTATCCGCGAAGTGTGGAAACTCACGGCCGACGAAGCCGTTCTCTCCACGGCGCGCTATTCCGACCGTGAAGTTTCCCGGACCGCCTTCGGGGAGCGCGAAAAAAGCGGTTTGCTGCTGGGAGACGCCTTTTTCCGCGATACCCTGCTGCAGTCCGCCGCCCTCCTGATTCCCCAGGAGACCTCCCTGCCCGTAGCCATCCACCGGCTGGATCTGTTCCCCCCGGCTGCCGGAGAGGATCCCCAACGTCCCGCCGTTCTGACGATTGTGGTGCGGCGGGTGGGAAAATCCGGCGACCGCAATGAGTTTACGGTCACGGCCCTGGATGGCCGCGGCCGTGTGCGCGAGCGACTGGAGGGCTACCGTCTGCAGATCCTGGAACACCACGATGAGTATCCCACGGTGGAGGACCTGCGCAATCCCGATGCCCGTGACAGGGCCTTGATACGCCGGACCCTGGAGACGCTGGCCCGGCAGCTGCAGCTGGAATTTCCCGGCGTCGATCTGCAGCATGTGGAAGGTATCCACCGCATGAACCGCAACCAGCGGCATCGCCGTGTCCGGCCGTTGGTGGTGAAGACGCTTCTGGCACACGCCGGTGACGGTGGGGGGGTGTCGAAAAATATTACCGTAGAGTGGCTGGACTCCGGCAAACCGGTGATTCGGGGGGCGGGTGTCGACGGCCTGGAGACTTCCCTGGCTCACGACGACCGCATGTGCCTGGTTACCGGCGGAAAGCAGCCCCAGGGATGCGACCTGGCACCGGTGACGCCCCGCAGCGAGCAGCAGTGGCGCGCGCTGCTGGGAGACGAACGTTTCGGCCTGGCCCGCAGGCTGGCGGAATCGCTGGAAAGTCTGGACGAGGCGGCCACCCGCGTGTGGGCCGCGGTAGAAGCCTTTGTCAAGGCTGGTGTGTCTTCACCGACAGCACTTGAGGTCGTATCCCACGACCCCCGGGCCACACTGCTGCACTGCCGAGGCGGCGGCATCGATGCCCACGTGCTGGCTTTCCCGGTACGGCTGACCCGCGGCGCGGAGCGCGTTGTGGCCGTAACCGTCAGCAAGGCGAAACCCACATGGGCGTCTAGTGACTCTAAGGCCGTGTTCTATCCCGGTTATGAAGGGCTTGTCGATCACCGGTGCTACAAAATAACCAATGCAGGTCCTCAGGGGCAGACGGTGTTTATCCAGCGGATGCCGGTCACCTTTTATCCCGCCGGGCAGCTCAGCCGTACGGTCTACTTTTCCCACTATCTGTTCTGGGCTGGAGCTGTGCGCGAAGCCGCCACCTGGCCTATCCTGGCTCAACTAGGCCGGCAGGTGGCTACCGGTAAATGGGGCGGAGTCACCAACTACACCGATCTGGTCATCTTGGGTGAAGCCACTACCGGTGATCTGCTCGAAATCTGGCTGTGGGTGTCCGGCAATGGTGGCCCTGAAAATTCCACTCTGGACCTGAGATTCGACTTTCGCAAGGTATTGCCCAATGGGGGGCACCAGCGCATTGCGCGGCTCGAACAGCAGAGTACCTGGGTGCGGGTGGTGGGTCCCGGCAAAGTACAGGTGGAACCATACCCGGACTATTACAGGGCGTACATCGAAGACATGCTGCCGCGTTACGATGCGCCCGATCGATACGAACCGCTGGAGGAAACCCTGTCCGAGCTTGGGCGCAGCCCCGGGCAGGAGGTTCTGTTCAGCGCTCCGGCCGGCCCGGTGGTACGTCCCCTGATCGACCGGCGGATCATCGACACGTCGCTGCAGAATGCCAATGTGGTCGGCAACATCTACTTTGCCAATTACTCGGCCTGGCAGGGAGCCGTGCGGGATGCTTTTTTCCACGCGCTGATTCCGAACTATTTCCAGGGCGTAGGAGAGCAGGGCGAGTTGCTGTGCCTGCGTTGCCGCGTCGATCACCTGCGCGAGGCCATGCCCTTTGACCGCATCGAGGTGACCATGGCGCTCAAGCGCCTCGCCCGCTGCCGAGCCACCCTGCATTTCGAGTATTTCCAAGAAAATACCGACGGCCGGCCGCTGAAACTGGCCACCGGCAGCCAGGAAATCGTCTGGGTGCGCCGGGATACAAACCGACGTCCGCTTCCATGCCCCTTTCCGGAAGCGGTCGTGCAGGCCTTCGAGCGCGCCGTCAATGAAAAGGCGCTACAGATAAATTGGCATGAAGGATGAGAGGCAGCCGGCTTGAACGCATCCGGCCGTCACCGGGCGCCCACACCGCTTCTGTGAGCGAAGATCTCGATGGTTACCTGCACTCCCACGCCCGCTCATGGCAGGCGGAAATACGCCCCCGCGCTACTGGAGCTAAAGATTAAAGCAGTTGTATGCGAGATTTTAAAATTCGATGTTCGTTTGCCAGGAGGATGAAAATAAACACCGCAAGATTCATGCCATGGATTTCTATATAAAATAACCTGCTGATATAGAAGTAAAAATATTTGGGATAGCGTTTTAATGACGATCGTGAATCGGTGTGCCACGGCACAAAGTGTGTCACCGGAATGTGTCATGTCACAGCGGGATGCTCGGGGCAATGGCGGGCGACGGCGCTTGCCGGCGACATCGCTGGTGGCGGCGCTTCAGGCATGTTTTGTGTAAAAGAGTAGGGGTGCCGGATGCCATGGGGACAAGCAGGCTTCTCGTGCGCAGCGTGCTATTTGATCTGGTATTCCCTGAGCCTGCGGTAGAGGGTACGCCGGCTGATGCCCAGGATACGGGTGGCCCGGGTTTTGTTCCACTGAGCCTTTTCCAGCGCCTCCAGAATGGCGGCACGGCTGTGGGGGGAGAGAGGGGGGCGCCTTTCTTTCAGGAGATAGGGCCTTACCTGCGGGGAAATCCACCGGCAGATCTTCTTCGGTGATGGTGTCCTGTTCGCATAGGATGGATACGTGTTCCAGAATGTTTTTCAACTCGCGAATGTTGCCTGGCCAGTCATGGGACATCATGATGCGCAGCACCTCCGGTGATACGTCCCTGATTTCTTTATTCAGTTCTCTGCTGAACACGGCCAGAAAGTGGCGGATGAGCAGGGGAATATCCTCCCTGTGTTCTCGGAGGCGGGGTATCCGGATTTCCACTACCTTCAGCCGATAGTAGAGGTCCTCGCGAAACTCATTGCGGCGAACCTTTTCCATCAGGTCCTGGTTTAGTGGATGCAATCACGCGCGCTTTCATGGGAAGCGTGACGGTATCTCCCAGGCGTTCGAACTCACGTTCCTGGAGCACACGCAGCAGACGCTTCTGAAAATGCAGGGATACATCTCCGATCTCATCCAGCAGAACAGTGCCGTCGGCCGCCTTCTGGAAGCGGCCGATTTTGTGCCGGTCGGCGCCGGTAAAGGCTCCCCTGACGTGGCCGAACAGTTCACTTTCCAGCACGCCTTCAGAAAGGGCCGAGCAGTTGATTTTGACGAAGGGGCGGCTGCTGCGGTGACTGCTGGCGTGCAGCGCCGCGGCCACCAGTTCTTTGCCGCTGCCGCTCTCCCCGGTAATCAGTACCGTGGCAGGGACATCGGCCAGTTCCCTGACCAGGGTGTAGATGGCCTGCATGGCCTCGCTTTTGCCGATCATGTTTCGGAAGCGATACCCCTTCTTGATATCACCGGTCAGGTCGGCCAACGTTTTTCGGTTGCGGTCCAATTCGGCGGTCTGCTCGGCCACCATTTTTTCCAGACGCTGCTTGTAGAGGTTCATCTCGGTTTCGGCTCTGCGGCGGTGCGCGATTTCCTCTTCGAGTTTCTGGTTGGTTTTTCGCAGAACAGCGGTTTGTTTTTCAAGATCTCCGAACAGGCGGGCATTTTCAAGTGAGGCCGCCATCTGGGCGCTCGGGATTTTGAGCACCTCCAGCCGCTGTAAGGTGAAAACACCGGCGGTCAGCTTGTTTTCCAGGTAAAGCATACCGACGAGTTTGGATTTGTTTTCCAGGGGGAGGCACAGGATGGATCCTGGCCGCTGTCGGCGGATATAAGGGTCGCTGGCGAACAGTTTGTGTTCTGCAGCGTTGTCCAGGATCAGTGTCTCGCCGGACCGGTTCAGGTAGTTTACGACGGCGATTGGTATGTCGCGGCTGGCTTCCAGCGGCGTGCTTTGCAGGTCGGCACCGCTATGATGTTCCACCGTGATCTCGGCCCTGATTTCCAGCCTGCCGTTGCCCCGCAGGATGAGTACCCCCCGCTGGGCGCCGGTGTTTTGAATGACCACCCGCATCAGCTTGTCGACCAGCCTGCTGAAAACGATTTCCTTGCTGATGGAAATCGAGGCTTTCATCACCGCAGCCAGATCGAGGACTTCCAGAGAACCATTGACAATCGTCTTTTCCGGTGAAACTGCCAGTCCGGAAGACTTCCGGGGGCGATGGTCTTCCATCAATGCTGCGTGGTACTGCTGCAGATGTTTTACCTTGGCGGTGGCCCCCCATTTTCTATAGCCATAGAGGGCTTCGTTGAAATAGGCTCGGGCGGCATCTTCCCGCTGGTGGAGGAGGCTGAATTTTGCCGCCAGTTCATTGACCAGAGCCGCTTCATGCACGTATTCGTACCGGAGGGCGGTTTGGATGGCACGGTCGTAGAATCTGAGCGCTTCGGCGGTATTTTTATGCAGGCAAGGTGTTCTGCCTTTTTTCCCTTCAGCGCCAGCCTGGTTTTCAACAAATCGGCCACGACATGCCGTTTGCATGGGCTGGGGGGAATCCTGACTTCCAGAAGTCCCAGGGCCGAACAGGCGGTCTGCACCGCTTCCTGCATTTTGTTCAGGGCATATAACACCTGGACCCTGATTTCATACACTTTGATCTTGTCTAAAATGCAGCGGCCATGAGCGAGAATTTCCTCTGCCAGCTCCTCGATTTTATCGAAGTTTGCACTCAGATGGGCGGCTTCCATTGCCTCGGTGTAAAGCGCAAGACACCGTTCATAGTGCTCATCCCAACAGGCCTCTTTCGGGGGCTGGTCCTCGGGTAGTGTGTTGTCGGCGCCCTTGAGCAGGGCGATTCCGGTTGTCAGATATTTGAATGCAGGGTCATAGGCGTTTGCATCTATGGCCTTTCTGCCGGCCTCCAGGTTCAAATCGGCCAGTTGAATCAGATCCGTGTCGTCTCTAAATCCCACAACACCCTTGTTCAGCTGGTTGACGATGTCAAAAATGAATTCTTCTCGGTTTCGGTGCGGCGTACTGCGCAGAAGGATACGTCCGATCTTCCAGTGCAGCGCCGACTTTTGCTGCTCGTCCACCAGGTCGTAGGCTGTCTGCTGAATACGATCGTGAATGAACTGGTAATGCATATGCTTGTCGGCGGGGTAGACATCAATTGCGGAGCCGGTATTATCAGCAGGGGTGATGGCCACCCCTTCGGCTTTTTTCAGGATGGCGCACAGGCCGGCCCAGGGCTTTTCAGAGACGATCGCCAACGTGTCGACGGTAAACCGGCGCTCTACATGATAGTCGAGAGATTCGATCATGCCCCCCCATGATCATGATGTCGCTCTTCTCCAGTCGATGCCGGCCGGGAAAAGACATGATTCCGGCATGTACAGCAAAATTTTGCTACCTATCAACGCAGCACGTTGAATGCGGAGTGGGGATACACTCTCAGAAGTGCGGGGGCAGATCCCTACTCTATCCCGGATCCCTTGTTGGGGTATACCAGGGCGCGATAGCAGTCTTCACACAGGGCTCGCTTTTCGCTTTGTATGCAGTCCTGAAATGTCTTCAGTTCACGGTTGCACATGGAACAACGAATGGTCTCACCGGGCTTGAGTTCCTGCCACAGAAGGCGGCAGTCTGTTGTCGGTTCACTCATGTTTTTCTCCTTGATGCGGACGCTTGGCATGGCGCGCAGCTGATACCCGAAGGGGACGGTATCAACGCGGCCCGTGCTCAAAGTCCGGTGGTCAACGTCAGGCCGGCAGGGAAAAGCAGGGGCGGAAAAACCCTCGCCCCTTCCGATGAGGGAAAATCGCGGTGTGGGCGCCCCCGGTGTTTAACACACGCCAGGTTTTGACACGCCGTGGAATTTGTACTATTAATTTCCTTCATGCACCGGTTGCGTTTAATCAAGTGTACCACAATCGGGGAAAATGTAAAGACATTTGCGTCCGACGCGGAAATCGGGGGGAAGGCATCGTTTTGAAACTGGCCCAACTGCAGGAAATCCGATTCCACGGCCGGGGGGGACAGGGCACCGTGGTAGCCGGTATCCTGCTGGCCAAGGCCCTTTTCAGGGCCGGCTATTACGTGCAGACCTTTCCGGTTTTCGGCGTCGAGCGCCGGGGGGCTCCGGTGGAGGCCTACCTGCGGGTGGACCGCCAGAAGATCCTGGTGCGCAGCAACGTCTATCGCCCGCACCACGTGGTGGTACAGGACCGCCGGCTGCTGCAGGTCGTGGACGTTACCAGGGGGCTGCGTCCGGGCGGCTGGGTGCTTCTGAACACCTCTGCACCGCCCGAGGAGACCGATGTTTTTGGGGGCTTTCGCCTGGCCTGGGTGGATGCCACGGCCATCGCCCTTGCAAACAGCTTGGGAACGGCCACCCACCCCATCATCAACACCGCCATGTGCGGTGCATTCGCCCGGGTGCTGCAGATGCCGCCCCTGGACCTGCTAGGCGACACCATCACCGATGAAATCGAGATAAAGCCGCGGGACAACGTCCGGGCGGCCAGGGCCGCCTACGAGTCTGTCTCTGTTGCAACCACCAGCGAGAAGACCGATGCTGCTACCTGAAGACGCGGCCGGCCGGCCGCCGCTTTTCATCCCCTGTTCCACCACCGTGACGGCCGTGAACCGCACCGGCAGCTGGCGCTATTTCCGCCCCGGTTACCGGGAAAGGACAGCGCCCTGCAGCGCCGCCTGCCCGGCCGGCCAGGATATTGCCCGCATCGAGATGCTGGGCGCCCGGGGGTTTCACAAAAAGGCCTGGCAGACCATTTTGCTGGAAAACCCCTTCCCGGCCGTATGCGGGCGGGTCTGCTTTCACCCCTGTGAGCGGGCCTGCAACCGCGGCGGTTTTGACGAGCCGGTGGCTGTTCACGCTCTGGAGCGGTTTCTGGGGGATAAATTCCTCCAAGAGGCCGGCGGATGGCTCGCCCGACGTCCTGCCAGCGACCGCCAGGTGGCCATCGTCGGCGGCGGGCCGGCCGGACTGGCAGCGGCCTGTTTTCTGGCCACCCTGGGGCACACCTGTACCGTTTTTGAATCCCGGCCCCGGCCCGGCGGCCTGCTGTACTGCGGCATTCCCGGCTACCGCCTGCCCGAAGCGGTCGTGGACGCCGAAATCGACCGCATCACAGCCATGGGCGTTTCCCTGGTCTGCGACGCACGCGTGGATGCCGCGGCGCTGGCCCGCCTGCGCTCCGAATATGACGCTGTCGTCATCGCCGCCGGCTGCTCACGGCCGGTGGCCATGAAAATCGCCGGCGAGGCCCTGGCCGAAGACGGGCTGGCTTTTCTGAGGCAGGTGCGCGCCGGAGAGGCTGAAGGCCTTTCCGGACGGACGGCGGTGGTCGGTGGCGGCAATACGGCCCTGGACGTGGCCCGCAGTCTGGTGCGGCTGGGGGCCGAGCCCGTCATCGTCTACCGGCGCCGCCGGCAGGACATGCTGGCTTTTGCCGCCGAAGTGCGCATGGCCGCGGAAGAAGGCGTGCAGCTCCGCGAACTGGTCGTTCCCGTGAAAATCAAACCGTCCTCAGACGACAGGGGCCTGCTGCTGCGCCTGCAGCACATGCGGGTGAACGGCCTCACGGACAGCGGCCGGGCGCGGGTGGTGCCCGAAGAGGGTCACACCGAGGAGATGCGGGTGCAGCGCGTTTACACGGCCGTGGGCGCGGTCGGCGAATCCTTGTTCCAGCCGCCGCGAAACGGTGCGCCCTGGGCCGGTCTGCAGAACTGCCGCCTGCTGGACGACGGTCCGCCCACCCTGGCCATCGGCGACCTGGCCTCCCGGGAGCGAAGCGTGGCCCATGCCGTGGCCTCGGGCAAAGAGGCCGCTCTGGCGTTGGACAGCTGGTTTTGCGGTGGCCACCAAGCCGTGGGGCCGGCCTTGGCGGCCTGCCGGGTGGGGCCTGGCCCGGCGCTTTCCATGGCCGTTTATCTGAAGCAGGCCGACGCCGCGCGCGACCGTCACGTGGTGGCTTTTGAAGAAGTAAACTGCGCCTATTTTCAGAGATCGGCCCGGGCTGTCACCCCGGTGCTGCCGCCGGCGCAACGCAGCGGACACTTCGATGAGATCGCGGCTACCCTGGGGGCAGCATCGGCAGCCGGGGAGTTCGCCCGCTGCTTCAACTGCGGCCGCTGCAACGGCTGCGACAACTGCCGGCTCTTCTGCCCCGAGGTGGCCGTGGTGGTGGAAAAGGGTGACCGCCGCATCGACCTGGACTACTGCAAGGGCTGCGGCATCTGCGTGGAGGAGTGTCCCCGCAGCGCCATGGACATGGAAGAGGAGGGGGCATGAAGCAGGTGCTCGAGGGCAGCCACGCCGTGTCCCGGGCCGTACGCCTGGCGCGTGTCAAGGTCATCTCGGCCTACCCCATCACGCCCCAGACCCACATCGTGGAGGCGCTTTCCGGGTACTGCGCCGACGGCAGCCTGGATGCGAAGTTCATCTGCGTGGAGAGCGAGCACTCGGCCATGGCGGCCGCCATCGGCGCCTCCCTGGGCGGGGTGCGCACCTTCACGGCCACCTCCTCCCACGGCCTGGCCTACATGCACGAACTGCTGCACTGGGCCTCGGCCTCGCGCCTGCCCATCGTCATGGCTGAGGTCAACCGCGCCCTGGGACCGGGCTGGAACATCTGGACGGACCAGAGCGACAGCCTGGCCCAGCG
>CAYUAQ010000073.1:0-22329 GCA_964442705.1 uncultured Desulfobacteraceae bacterium | reverse complement strand
AATCGGTGCTAGACCGCCTTCCCAAGGCCGGCAAGACCGACCTGCGCAAGAACCGCAGCATCATGAACAACATCATCCTGACCACCACCGGGGCCGCCAACGCCCTGCGCCTGGTCATTCCCGAGATGGAGGAGATCGGCTTCATCGCCGAGTCGGTGCGCATTCCCACCGTGACCGGGTCGCTGATCATCCTGGTCATCAACCTGCAGGAAGAGCTCTCCGGCACCTTCATCCGCCGGGAGACCATCAACGGTGTTTACCGCCAGGCGGCCCAGGACGACCCCAACGGGTATCTGTACTACACCGATGAGCAGAATGTTTCCGGCGACATCATCGGTATGCCCCAGGTGGCAGCGACCATCGAAGGGCACGAAACCCACACCCGCACGGCCGAGACCACCATCGACCTGAGTCAGGTGCCCGGCCTGGAAAAAGAGGTGCTGCCCCTGCTCAAGGACACCATCGTGCGGGTGCCGGTGACCCAGGCGGTCATTTACGGCTGGTACGACAACGAGATGGGCAGCTACGTGCACATGCTCTACGAACGCACCGTCACGGTGGCCGAGAACCTGTAGCGATACAGGCCTCAGTAGACCTTGCGGTGCGAGAAGCCGCGGCCCAGAACGTTGAAGGTGTTGCCCATGATCACGAAGGCGTTTTCATCCAGTCTGAAGACGGCATCCTCCAGGCGCTTGATCTGGTAGTTGTGCACCACGGTCAGGATGACCTTCTTGGGCCGGCCGGTGTAGGCGCCGCTGCCGTTCAAGAAAGTCACCCCGCGGTGAAGCCTGTCGGTGATGACCCTGGTGATTTCATCGGCCCTGTCCGAGATAATGAGCACCAGTTTTCGCTGATTGGAGATGGTCAGGACATGGTCCAGCACCTGGGCGATGACGAAACTCAGCGCCAGAGAGTACAGCACCAGGTCCGTGTTCAGCACACTGAAGCTGAAAGCGAACAGTACCAGGTTGAAGACCATGTAGAAGGTTCCCATGCGGATGTTGAATTTCTGGTGCAGGATGATGGCGATGATATCGTTGCCGCCGGCCGATCCCAGGGAGTGCAGGGTGATTCCGGAACCGATGCCCAGGATGATCCCGGCAGCCAGTACGGCCAGGATGGGGTCCTGAATGGGAATATAGAGCGAGATGCGCTCGATGGCCGCCGAAAAGACAACAGTGCCATAGATGCTGTAGAGGAAAAAGCGCCGGCTGACAAACATCCAGCCCACCACGAAAATGGGGATGTTGATGATGAAGTACCAGATGCCCGGGTCCAGCAGGCCGGTGTAGTAGTAGATCAGCAGGCTGACACCGGTGGTTCCGCCGGTGATGAACTTGTGGGGCACGGCAATGCCGTTGAGGCCGATGGCAAAAACCACGGCCCCCGTGGTGATCAGAAACAGGTTCCACGCCACGGAAGACAGGTATTTTCTGAAGACGGCCATGATTCTTTTCCCAGTTTTTGTCTTTCTTAAAAAAAACGGATATTTCCCTATAGTATTGCGTAACGGTTGCAGGCATAATAAGACCGCTTGGGCCGATGTCAATCCTGCATGCTGTCCGCCCTTTCCGGGAACTACAGCCAGCGGGCGTCCAGGGGGGAAAAGCTTACGTATACCGGATCCGCCGGCCACAGGGACAGGCGGCGGAATGCTTCAGGCGCCATGCGCACGTTGAAGTGGTGGCCGTCGACGGTGACGGTCACCAGGAAAACGTCCGTGCGCCGGCGATGGGAAATGGACAAGATGGTGCCGGCCAGGCAGGTGTTGGCGTCCGCCGGCCGGCCGGTGGCGAGCCGCATGCGGGACGGGTCGATGATGACCACCTTCTGATGTCCCGGCGGCCGCGGCAGGATGATTTTCTGGTCTGCGGCCAGACGTTTTTCCACCCGGCCGTCGTCTCTGGACCGCCAGGGGCCGAAGATGATGTTGCCGAGGCCGGCGTCTACCACCCGGCCCTGGAACAGGAACACCACCCGCTCGCAAACCTCCTCCAGCCACTGGTGGTTGTGGCTGGCAATCAGCAGGCTGGCGCCCCACATGCGGCGCGCGCGGGCCACGGCTTCGCGGATGAGATAGGCGCTGTGGGCGTCCACGCTGGCGGTGGGTTCGTCCAGGAGGAGCACCTCCGGCTTGAGCACCAGCCTGGCGGCCAGGGCCACGCGCTGGGCCTCGCCGCCGGAAAGCTGGTGCCATTTGCGCCGGCAGAAACCCGGCCCCAGGCCTACCCATGAGAGGCTTTCGATCACGCGCCCGGCGATGTCGCGGCCGACACCGCGCACTTTCAGAGCGTATGCCACGTTGTCGAAGACCGATCGCTTCAGCAGGTAGGGCTCTTGGAGCAGCAGCGAGACCTGGCGTTTTTCGGAGAAGGACACGGCCTGCGCCGGCTTTCCCCGAAAGCGAAATTCGCCGGCCGCCGGCGGCTCCATGAAGGCCAGGATGCGCAGCAGGGTGCTCTTTCCGCTTCCGTTGGGTCCGGCGAATCCCACGGCCGACCCGCGACCGATGACCAGCTCTTCGATCTGCAGCACCGTTTTACCATCGTAGGCTGCCGTCAGGTTCTTCAAGCGGTAGAGTTCCGGTGCCATGATCCTCTCCACGCCTGTGGTCAGGCCCGCCATCTGCGTTTCAGCAGAGAGAGGCTGAAGTTGACGCCCAGGGCGATGGCCAGCAGCACCAGGCCCAGCGCGATGCCCGTGGCGAATTCGCCCTTGCCGGTTTCCAGGGCGATGGCGGTGGTGATGGTGCGGGTATGCCACTTGATGTTGCCCCCCACCATCATGGAGATACCCACTTCGGTCATCACGCGGCCGTAGGCTGTCACGGCCGCCGTCAGTATGCCTAAATGTGCTTCGCGCACGGTGGTCAGCAGGATCTGGCGGTTGCCGGCTCCCAAGGTGGTGAGGGTTGGCCGCAAGCGGCGGTCCAGGGACTCGACCGCCGCCGCCGTCAGGGCCGTGATGACGGGCAGGGCCAGGATGGTCTGACCGATGACGATGGCCGGCAGGGTGAAGAGCAGGCCCAGTTCCCCCAGGGGGCCCCGGCGTGAGAGGAAAGCGTACACCACCAGTCCGATGAACACGGTGGGCAGCGACAGCAGGGTGTCCACGATGGTGCGCAGACTCCGCCTGCCGGGAAAATCTGCGTAACCCAGCACGAAGCCGGCCGGAATACCCAGCACCAGGCTCAGCAGCACCGAGGCGGTGGACACCCGCAGGGTGGTGTCGATGGCTGAAAAGACCGCCGGGTTGTGCGTCCATAGCAGGGTAAAGGCCTGCAGAAAGCCGTCTGCGATGAAGTCCATGTCGCCCCGCTACTCCCCGGGATAGGTGATGCGCCCGCACAGGTGCACGTCGTAGCCCTCGAAAGTGTCCACCAGCTTCTGGAAGTCTTCTTCCTGCAGCAGGCCCAGGAAGCGCTGGATGGACCTTTCGAAAAACAGGTCTCTGGCGACCAGGAAGTCGTAGCGCTCGCGGCGCACGGCGATGAAATCCAGTCCCAGCAGGGAGGCCACCGCACGGATGCCCAATCCGGCGTCGGCGCGGCCCGCCAGCACCTCGAAGGCTACGGCCAGATGGGTGGGAAATTCCCGGTCAAACCCCCCGATTTTGGCAGGGTCGATTTCCGACTTGTGCAGTTCGTGCGCCAGCAACAGGCGGGTGCCGGTGCCTTCGGGGCGATTGGCGAAAAGGATGCCGGGGCGCGCCAGATCGGATATCTTGTGGATTTTTTTTGGGTTTCCCCTGGCAACGATGAGGCCCTGCTCGCGGAAACAGAAGTTGACCACCACCGGCAGGGGACCCTCGATATGTTCGGCCAGATACGCGAAATTGTACTCCTGCTCATCACCGTGCATCAGGTGGGAAGTGGCCATGTGGCAGCGACCGCGGCCCAGGGCCCGCAGGCCGCCGAGGCTGCCGGTGGACCCGAAAACGCACAGATGGTCGGGAAAACGGCTATTGAAAAGCGCGATAGTGCGCTCCAGCAGTGGATCGTTGCTGCCGGCGATGATCAGGGGGTCGCCGGCCGGGGACACCCCGGCATGGCTGGGATAGTTGACCACGTGGTTGTCGATCCACATTTCCACCAGGTGGCGCGGAAAGATCCACTTGCCGGTCACTTTGCAGGCCGGCAGGCCCTTTTCGGAAATCAGGGAATAGACCACCTTCTCGTTGACGTCCAGCAGTTCGGCCACTTCCCGGGTGCTGAGAAAGGTTTTGGGCGTGTCTGGCATGGCAAAATGGCTCCGTTATGGTTATTCTGACACCATATAAACCTTTTCATGGCCGGAAAGTCAACCATGGATGTGTTACTTTACCGCCGCGTTGGGCGTGAAAAGGGGTTTGCCCAGCAGTTTGAAATCGGCGATCAGCTGCTGGGCCCGGGCCGAAGTGACCCAGTCGCTGAAGCGGCGGGCCAGGTCGTCACGTACCTTGGGGCAGCGCTGACTGTTGACAACGATGACGCCGTACTGGTTGAACAGTTGCGGTGACCCCTCCACCATGATGGCAAAGGAAGACTTGCCCTTCTGGGAGGCTTCGTACTTGATGTAGGTGCCGCGATCGGTGAGGGTGTAACCGCCGCGTTCGGCGGCGATAGTGATGGTCGCGAGCATACCCTGACCGCTCTGAACATACCACGACTGCTTTTCGGGCGGCGTCAGGCCGGCCAGTTTCCAGAGCTTGATCTCCTTCTTGTTGGTGCCGGAGTTGTCCCCCCGGCTGATGAAGAAAACCTTTTTCGCGGCGATTTTTTTAAGGGCGCTTTTGAGGTCCAGGCCCCTGATGCCGGCCGGATCGGCCTTGGCTCCAATGATGACGAAATCATTGTACATCACCTTGCGGCGGTCCACGCCGTAGCCTGCTGCCACGAACTGCTTCTCGGCATCGGGCGCGTGGACCATCAGCACATCCACGTCGCAGTTTCTCCCCAACTTGAGGGCCTTGCCGGTGCCCACCGCCACCCATTTCAGGGTGATGCCGGTGTCGCGGGCGAACTCGGGTGCCAGGTAGTCCAAGAGCCCCGTGTTGTCCGTGCTGGTGGTGGTGGCCATCATGAGGGTGTCGCCGGCAACGGCCGAACCGCACCACGCCATGCCGAAGGCGATCAGGGCCACGAGCAGAAGTCGGTTTCTTTGCATCTTGATACTCCTTTCGACTTGGACGATCATCCATGTGCGGTCATCAGGACCTTTATCAATTAAGGTTAATACAGGAGTTTTAAATGCCTCATAAAATGGCAACGGTCAAGAAAAATCTATTAAAAGGATGCAAATAGACCAAAAACAACTCATTTGATCGGGTCATCAGTCCGGATGCATGTGTGGCAGCCGGGTGACCGGGACTCCGACTGCATATTGGCCACAGACCACGGACACATCGGGACGGTGAAGGGTTGTCCGGGGGAAGACTGAGGGGGGCGCAGGATGAGAGAAAAGCCCTGAACCCCTGTCCTGCCTGTCTGCAGAAACAGGATGACCCCGTAAGCAGGGTCATCACGGCAGGGCAGGGTTGTGTGTGGGCTGATTTGAAGGCCGAGGCGCCGCAGGAGGACCTGATTGCGTGACGCGGGTCAGGTCCTGATGGACGCTGGTGGGTCGCTATTCGCAGGCGCTGTGCGTGATGGCCGCCTGGGGGCAGACCTCGACGCAGGTGCAGCACTCGATGCACTGGTCGATGTGGGCGGCCACGGCCTTGCCGTCGCTCAGTTCGTAGACTTCGCCGGGGCACTGGTCCACGCACATGGCGCTGCCGTTGCATTTGTCATAGTCGATGTCGATGGTGACCTCGTCGCTCTTCCAGGTTTTCACAGTCATGGTGTTCCTCCTGTGGTTTCAGGTTGTGGACTTCTCCGGTGTTGTGGTTTCTGCAACCAGGGAGAGAATCCTTGAAGAAGTGTACTCGCCCACATCGGCCAGGGCGTCGGTGGGCAGAAAGGCGTCGGCATTGGCCGAGTACAGACAAGTGACCGCCGCCGGGAAATCCTCGTCGGCTTCATAGAAGATGTAGCACAGGGCTATTTTGGGAAGGGGGTACAGTACGAAAGAGAAATCGCCCCCGATGTCCCCGGGAGACGGCCGCCCGTCGAATATCTGCACGAGTCTGTCGGCAGCCTTCTGGATCCTGGATACGCGGGGCACCAGCGCTTGCTCGGTGCGCATCGCAAAGGCCCCGGCATAAGGCATGCTGTCGGGAAATTCCTTGAAGGCCCGCAGGGGCTCCAGCCGGGGCGCATCGGAGTGGGCATGCAGGGCGTACAGCGATATCAGGATGCCCACCGGCCCGGTCTGCGGACGGCCGTCCAGGGTGATCCCGGCGGGCGTAAGCACGCAGTGCTGCCCGAAGGCGGGAAAGAAGAATTGCCGCTCCCGGCACCGCGCCGGCAGGGCCGCCGCCAGCCCGGCGGGCAGGTCGCGATACAGTTTCGTCAGGTTGTCACGGATGATTTTTTCGTAGACCCCGCTCATGGCGTTGTGCCTGTATCGGACAGCGAGAGTCGCCCTCCGGTGGCAAAGGGCACCGCTGCGGAAAAGCCGCCCAGCTTCAGTTTCCCGGAAAGCTTGTAATCTATCTTTTCCGGTCCGCCCCCGGTGCGCCGGGCCTGCCGGAGCATGTCCATGACCGCTCCGGCCATGCTGACCATGGAGGAGTATATTTTTACTTCCAGGGTGTCGCTTTCAAAGGCGGGAATCACCCGGCTGTCGCTGGACACGCCCGAAGCGATGCGGCGGCCGTTGACATTCAGGTCGCAGCTGAGCCCTTTGACGGTAAGGGGCGCGTCATTGGGATTGATGACGCGCAGGGTGACCAGGAAGTAGGCCTCCAGGGTCTTTACTTCGCCGGGGCGGATGTCGGCCACCTGGATACGCGGCGGGTCTTTTTTGACCATGTTGGTGCAGGCGGCCGCCATCAGGATGACCAAGGCCCAGAGCACATGCCGACCCGGACCGCGGGCAGTGAAAATGTTCAGGTGCGTTTTCATGGGCGGCATCAATCCATGGCCGATATTACGGTGAAGCCCCCGTCTTCCAGGGCTTTTCGGATACCACCGGTTTTGCAGGAGGTCAGCCGGAAGTAGTAGGTGCGTTTACCGGCGCTGCGGGTGGTCATGGCTACGTTGATGATGTCGCCGCCGGTGTCGTGGATAATCTGGGTGGCTTTCTTGAAAGCACCCGGTTTCTCTTCGATTTCCACATCCACCCGAGAACTGGCCGAGAGCATGCCCATCATGTCGATGAAGGTGCGCAGCATGTCGCTGGCCGTGATGATGCCCACCAGCCGGCCGTCCTCCACCACCGGCATGCCGCCGATCTTGTTCTTGTAGATGAGCTGGGCCCCGATTTCGATGTCGTCGTCCGGCCCCACGCTGATGGGGTTTTTGATCATCAGGTCTTCCAGCGTGAGGTCCCCCACCATGGAAGGAATGAGGCCCTGTTTCATGTCCGCCAGGGTGACGAAGCCCACCAGACGGTTGTGCTCCGCCACCACCGGCAGGTGGCGGATGGAGTTGTGCTTCATCAGCTCGATGGCTTCGGTGACGGTGGTGTCTTTGGTGATGGTGATGGGGTCGGGTATCATCAGCGATCGGATCTTCATGACCGTTTCCTCGGGGCCTCAGGCCGGTTTTTCCGTTTCCGGGGTTCGTACAGGCAAAGCGGTTCTTCGGCCAGGTAATCGCCGGTGGCCTCGTAAGCCCGGGCACGGCAGCCGCCGCAGACCCGCTTGTACTCGCAGTAGCCGCATTTTCCGGTGAGCTTATCATAATTTCGCAGATCAATAAAGACCTTCGAGTGATACCAGATGTCGGCAAAGGTCTGCCTGGTGACATCGCCGCTGTTGACGTGCAGGAACCCGCAGGGCTGCACGATGCCCCGGTGGGAGATGAAGCAGAAGCCGGTGCCCCCCAGGCATCCGCGGGTGACGGCATCCAGGCCGTGGGACTGGAAGGTGACCGTTTTGCCCTCGGCCCGCGCCCGCTGGCGCAGGATGCGGTAGTAGTGGGGCGCACAGGTGGCCTTGAGCTGCAGCCGGGTGCGTTCGCGCTGATCGTAGAACCAGTGCAGGGTGCGTTCATACTCCTCGGCCGTGATGGCCTGGTCCGAGATGTACTTCCCCCGGCCCGTGGGGACCAGCAGGAAGATGTGGTGCGCCACGGCTCCCAGCTGCACGGCCAGGTCCTCGATGCGCGGGATCTCTGCCAGGTTGGCGCGCGTGACGGTGGTGTTTATCTGAAAGTCGACGCCCGCCTGTTTGATCAGTTCGATGCCGCGCAGGGCGCCGTCGAAGGCGCCCTTCACACCGCGGAAGGCGTCATGCTTTTCGGCGCTGGCGCCGTCCAGGCTGATGCTGATTCGCTGGATGCCGGCTTTGGCCATGCGCGCGGCGTTTTCCGCCGTCACCAGGGTGCCGTTGACCGCCATGACCATTCTCAGGCCCAGGCGGTTGCCGTGGGCCGCCACCTCGAAGATATCCTCGCGCAGCAGGGGTTCGCCGCCGGTCAGGATGACGATGCACTTGCCCACTTCGGCGATCTGGTCCAGCAGCTGCAGCGCCGCCGGCGTGTCCAGTTCACCGCTGTAAGGCCCCATGGTGGCCGAGGCCCGGCAGTGCACGCAGGCCAGGTTGCAGTTGCGGGTGATTTCCCAGGCCACCAGCCGGAGGGTGTCGTTTGCGGCATTGCCGGGATGGCGGTCGTGGGGATGACCGTGAGGTTGTTTACTGTCGGGGCGGCTCATGCGTTCAGAATCCGTGCGGCGGCGGGTGCAAAGTAGGTCAGGATCATGTCGGCGCCAGCGCGTTTGATGGCTGTCAAGGTCTCCATCATCACCTTTTCCTCGTCCAGCCAGCCCATTTTGGCGGCCGCCTTGATCATGGCGTACTCGCCGCTGACGTTGTAGGCCGCCAGCGGCAGGTCACTCTCCTGGCGAACCCGGTAGATGACGTCCAGATATGCCAGAGCGGGTTTCACCATGATGATGTCGGCGCCTTCCTCGGTGTCCAGGGTCACCTCGCGCACGGCTTCCAGGGAATTGGCCGGGTCCATCTGGTAGGTGCGGCGGTCGCCGAAGCGCGGCGCCGAGTCTGCGGCTTCGCGGAAGGGTCCGTAGTAAGCCGAGCAGTACTTGGCGCTGTAGGCCATGATGGGAACGTGGCTGAACCCGTTTTCGTCGAGACTGTCGCGGATTTCGCCTACGCGGCCGTCCATCATGTCAGAGGGCGCCACCATGTCGGCGCCGGCCCGGGCGTGGGACAGGGCCGTACGCGCCAGAAGATCCAGCGAGGCGTCGTTGTCGATGACCTCGCCATCCACCACGCCGCAGTGGCCGTGATCGGTGTAGGCGCACAGGCACACGTCGGTGATCACCACCATGTCTGGCACGTGCTCCTTGATGGTCCGCACCGCCTGCTGCACGATGCCGTCTTTGGCATAGGCCCTGGTGGCCAGGGGGTCTTTCCTGTCGGGAACCCCGAACAGGATCACCGCCGGGATGCCCAGGTCCCAAGCATTGCGGGCCTCTGCGGCGATGTTGTCCACCGAGTAGTGGCACTGGCCCGGCAGCGATGAGATGGGATCGGCGACGTTTCTGCCGCCCACCGCAAACAGTGGGAAGATGAAATCGTCCGGGGAGAGTTCGGTTTCGCGGATCATACGCCGCAGGGCTTCGTTGGCGCGCAGGCGCCGGGGACGGTAGTCGGGGAAAAGCATGACGTCTCCTCTTTCAGGATATTTCTTCGTCGGTAAGGTAGCAGGCGGGGTCGGGCGCCCACAGGTCACCGGTGACGGCCTCGGCCCGCACCCGGAAATTGCCGCCGCAGATGTCCAGCCAGCGGCAGCGGGCGCAACGTCCCTTGACGTATTTTTTCTTTTCCTTGAGTTTGCCCATGAGCGGCTCGGACAGATCGGTCCAGATTTCGGAAAACGGGCGCCGGCGGACATTGCCGAAACTGTAGTGGCGCCAAAACTGGTCGGCGTACACTTCGCCGTCCCAGCTGACGCAGCCGATGCCGCGGCCCGAACTGTTGCCCTCGTTCATCTGCAGCAGTTCGAGAACTTCCGCCGCCCGCCGGGGGTCTTCGCGCAGCAGGCGCAGGTAGACGTAAGGGCCGTCGGCATGGTTGTCCACGGTCAGGATCTCCTTGGGCATGCCTTTGTCATGGAGTTTGCGTGTCAGGTCCATGATCAGGTCCACCGCCCGGCGAGTTTCCTCGTGGCTGGCGTCTTCCTTGACCAGTTCGGAGCCGCGGCCGGCGTAGACCAGGTGGTAAAAACAGGCCCGCGGGATGTCTCTTTCCTCCAGCAGTCCGAACATCTTGGGGATTTCGGCCAAGTTGAATTTGTTGATGGTGAAGCGCAGCCCCACCTTGATGCCGGCGGCCTTGCAGTTTTCAATGCCTTCCATGGCGGCGTCGAAAGCGCCCCTGACGCCCCGGAAACGATCGTTGACCGCCTGCATGCCATCCAGGCTGATGCCCACGTAAGAGAGCCCGATTTCTTTCAGGATGCGGGCCTTTTGCGGGGTGATCAGCGTGCCGTTGGTGGAGATCACGGCGCGCATGCCCCTTTCGACAGCGTGGGCCGCGAGCTCGGGTAGGTCTTTGCGCACCAGCGGTTCGCCCCCTGAGAACAGTACCACCGGCACGCCGAAGGCGGCCAAGTCATCCAGCAGCCGCTTGCCCTCGGCGGTGGTCAGTTCGTTTTCGAATTCGCGGGCGCGGGCGTGGGCGTAGCAGTGGATGCATTTCAGGTTGCAGCGGCGGGTGATGTTCCAGACCACCACCGGGCGCTTGTCGGCGGAAAACTGCAGCAGGTGGGAGGGCAGCTTCGAAGAGTGCCGACCGTAGCGCAGCGCGTCGGAGGGTTCCACCGTGCCGCAGTATAGTTTCGATATGCCAATCATGGGTCGTCTGCTTTCGTGGGTTTGGGGCTGGCGCCCCGCGCCGGCCCGGCTGCCGGAAAAAAGAAAATTTAACCACAGCGAGCACGGCGGCACAGAGTGTAAAGGCGCTTTTCCCTGTGTGACCCCGTACGTCCTGTGGTGATCGGTGGCAACCGTTTCGGTTCTATGGGTTACCGGCATGGCCTGCGCTGGTTCACACAAGTGCAGGCGCAGGCCGGTTCAGTGTTGGGCCAGTTTCAGTTCATCGCGAATCAGGTCGTCTAGAAATCCCTCCGGGTTCGTCAGGGCCCGGCGTGTGAGGAAGAAACGGTTACGTCCCGTTTTTTCCCGAATCAGCTTGAGGCCGTATTCGAAATCCTCGGACAGTTTCTTTTCCAGCTCCTGCAGGGTGAGGATTTCGTCGATCACCTGCTCGATGATGTAATCGATGGCTTCTTCTTCCAGTACGATATTGATATCATGGGTTTTGTAAAAATAAAGCTCAATTTTCTTGATCTCGTCATGGAGCTGTTTCACCCGCTGAATGACTTGTCCGATATCCATGATATGGCGGGAGTAAAAGGCGGCCACCATGTCGATGCGCGAGGGCGTCAGGGTCAGGTTGTACTTTTCGGCCAGCATGTGGCGATTGGACACGATGTAATCATGAATGAAAGCCCGTTCCTCGGCCGCCAGTCGCCGGAAGACGTCCTCATCGACTGCGGCGCGGCCCGCCGCCAGCCTTTCCACGGCGGCTTTCGGCTTCTCGATGATCTCGGGCGTTACCGCGAAGTGCCGTATTTCCAGTGAAGGCAGCCTCTTTTCGAATTCCAGCAGGGCCTTTTCCACGGCGCTGACCAGACCCCGGGCACCGGTGTTCTCCCGGAACGCCCGTTCGGCCAGCAGGCGCAGGGCGCGGTCGTCGAACTTGATGTCGATGCCGTAGGCCGCGAAGTCCAGTTTCTTGCCCAAAATAATGGGGTTGTTGGGGTTCTTGAGAATCTCGAACAGGTCGTCCTCGGTGAGTTTTTCAAATACCGCCTGCACCGGCAGTCGGCCGACAAACTCCGACTCAAACCCGAACTTGATCAGGTCCTCGGAACTCACGTGGCGCAGGAAATCCGTTTCGTCGCGGGTTTGATGGAGCGGGGCGCCGAAACCGATGCCCTGCTTGGCGATGCGTTTGCGGATGATTTCAGACAGTTCGGAAAAGGCACCGCTCACGATAAACAGGATGTTGCGGGTGTTGACGGTGCGCTTCCGGCGGTCACCGGTCTTACGGAAGCGCTCGATCTCCTGGAACATGGAGATGGGGTCGTGGGGCACTTTGAGCTCGACTTCGGTTTCTTCCATGGGCTTGAGCAGGGCCCGCTGGACACCAGTGCGGGACACGTCGGCGCCAATGATGTGGCGGCTGCCGGCGATTTTGTCGATTTCGTCGATGTAGATGATCCCGTGCTGGGCCAGTTCGATGTCGTCGTCGGCCTCGCGCACCAGATCCCGCACCAGGTCCTCCACATCGCCGCCCACATAACCGGTCTCGCTGAATTTGGTGGCATCCCCCTTGACGAAGGGCACACCGATACGGTTGGCGATCAGCTTGACCATGTAGGTTTTGCCCACACCGGTGGGCCCGATCATGAGGATGTTGTTCTTGATGCGGCCCACCATGTCCCCGGCCTGCTCCCGGCCGGAACGGGTGCGGCGGATACGGTTGAAGTGCGTGCAGATCTTGGTCGCCAACACCGCCTTGGCCATATCCTGCTTGATGATGTACTGGTCCAGGTAGGCGATGAGGTCTTCCGGCTTGAGGTCGAAGTCAATGACGGCGCGGGACGTCTTTTTGCCTGTTCCGCTCTCGGTTTCCGCATTCATGGTCAGCACGCGGGGGCTGATCATTCTCACGCTGCTGCCGAACTTCTTGGACAGAAACTCACTGATTTCCTTTTCGATTTCTTTGGGAGTCGGTATTTTTTCGTTCTTTTCCATGCCACTGAGTATAATCATTTGAGTGCGCAAATGCAAGCCGCGCGGGCCGCGGCGCGCCTGACCCCGCGAAAACCTGAAAATTCCCGGATGACCGGGTTGCGGACGCTGTCCGCCCTAATCCGGGATCAGGATGCTGGTCCCCTGCGTGCGGCGGTTTTCCAGGTCCTGATGGGCCCGGGCAGCTTCCGACAGGGGGTAGGTCTGCCGGATCTCGACCTTGACGGCTCCCTTTTCAATGACGTTGAACAGATCACGCGCATGTTCCAGCAGGTCCTGCCGCTTGGCCGTGTAGGTCATCAGGCTGGGACGGGTGACAAACAGGGACCCCTTGGCCGCCAGCACCGCCAAATCCAGCGGCGGCACGGGGCCGGACGACTGGCCGAAAGTCACCATCATGCCCATGGGCCGCAGGCAGTCCAGGGATTTGTCGAAGGTGTCCCGGCCGACCGAGTCGTATACCACGTCTACGCCCCGGCCCTCGGTGATTTCGCGCACCCGCGCGACGAGATCTTCCCGCCGGTATTCGATGGCATGGTCGCAGCCGTGTTGCTTGGCCAACTGCGCTTTTTCCTCGGACCCCACCGTGCCGATGACCATGGCGCCCAGGTATTGGGCCCACTGGCACACGATCAGGCCCACACCGCCGGCGGCGGCGTGAATCAGGATAGTGTCGCCGGCACGGACCTTATGGCAGCCCTTGAGCAGGTACCTGGCCGTCATGCCCTGGAGCATGATGGCCGCTCCCTGGCGGGTGGAGATGGTGTCGGGAAGCGGCACCAGACGGTGGGCCGGAATGATGCGGGTCTGGGCATAGGCGCCGGGCGGCAGCCCGGCATAGGCCACCCGATCGCCGACCTGGAAGCGGGGGACGTCGGGGCCGACCGCTTCGACGACACCGGCGCCTTCCAGGCCCGGCGTGGCCGGCAGCGAGGGCAGGGGATAGAGGCCGGTGCGGTGGTAGACGTCGATGAAATTCAGACCTACGGCTTCGTGGCGTACCAGCACTTCGCCGGAGCCCGGCCGACCCGGGTCCACATCTTCCCAGCGCAGCACTTCGGGTCCACCGGTTTCGTACATTCGAACCGCTTTGACCATGATGATCTCCTTCCCGGGGATGCCGTTCCCGTAACGGTCGTTTGTTGGTGTCCCCCGCAGCCGTCCACAGGGGGAAAAGGCTTTTGCCGGCGCAGAGGATCCATTATTTGAATTCGCGATGGCAGGCGGTTATGCGGCTTTTTATATCGCGCAGCTCGTGGGCTACGGTTTCGGGCCGGCCGTCGCGGACGGCCCGTTCCAGGTTGTTGAGGTGATCGAGATACTCCTCCATGGCGGCCCGCCATTCGGGTTCCGCATGGCGGGCAAAGGCGTGGGATTGTTCCACGAAGTCCGCCAAAGCCCGGTCTTCAGGCAGCCCGCTGCCCTCTTTTGTCTGGTGCAGCAGGGTTTTGAAGCTGCTGTTGAGCTGCTTTTTGACCGCCTTGAGAGAGTCTTTCCAGCGGACGATTTCCCGACGATCGGGTTCCGCGTACTCATCCAGGGTTGACCAGTGCCATTTGACTTTGGATGTAAAGCGCCCCTTTTTTTCGACGAAACTGGTTTTCAGCACAATGCTTTCGGCAACCTTCCAGGAACGGCTGCCAACGGAAACGGTTCCCTCGCGCAGCTGACGGGCCAGCAGCTCCAGCAGATCGGCCAGTTCTTCGCGTTGCAGGGTCGTCTTCTGCTTGCTTTTCATGGGGCGTCTCCATGGGGTTGTACTCGAGATGTCATCTCTGGATCCGGAAAGGGTACGGATCAGCGGGCCAGCATGGCGCGCATCATGTCACCGGCATTTTCGGCATGATCGGCAATGGCGCCGATGGTTTCGGCCAGTCGCACCATGTGAAAGATGGTCACCGGGTCTGTTTTCAGGTTGAGCGCCCTGCGTTTGATACGGTCTTCGATTTTATCGGCGCCGTGCTCCAGGTGGTGCAGGTCGTGTATCATCCCCTTGAGCTGGTTGCGCTGTTCATTGGAAAAAGACTTGAAATATTTGCGGGCACCGTCGACCAGCTGGCTCAGGGCTTCGATCAGTTCAACCACGGCATTGGCCAGTTCCAGAAAGTCTTCACCCAGCTCTTCCGGAATACCGGGGTCTATGCGGTAGGAGAGCCAGTCCAGCGCATCTTCCACCGAGTCCAGCACCTGGTCCTGCTCCCTCAGGTAGCGGAAGAGCTGGAACTTGTCTACCGGCATGAGGGTGCCCTTGGGAATGTGGCCCCTGACACGACGTTTGACGACGTCCGCCTGGCTTTCCAGTTTGTCGGTTTGCTGGCGGAGGATTTCAAAGGCTTCGCCCTGGCCAGTCACATGGCGTGCCATGGCCTTTTCAAAAAGCAGGGCACAGGCCTTGACCAGTTCGGCATGCTCCTGCAGCCCTTCAAAGGGCGATGTCATGAATAAGGATAGAAAGGGAGTGCGCATGTCGCCTCCTTTACAGAAATGAGGCCAGAATTTTGAAGATCACCATGCTGGTCAATGCCGCTGCCGGCACGGTTAGCACCCAGTATACCATAATCTTGAAAATAATGCCAAAATTCACGGCTTCAATCCCGCGGGAAAGTCCAACCCCCAGCACGCCGCCCACAGCCGCGTGGGTGGTGGAGACCGGCAGACCCATTTTGGAGGCCGCCAGCACGGTGGTGGCGGCCGCGAAATCGACACAGAAACCCCGCGTGTTGGTCAGGGTCGTGATGCGGTGACCCACGGTGTCCATCACCCGGTAACCGGCCATGGCGATGCCGGCGGCAATGCCGATGCCGCCGAAAATCAGCAGAAAGGCCGGCACCGGGACCTTTACGCCCACGCCGCCGGTTTTAACCAGAAAGTAGATGACGGCCAGTGGGCCGATGGCATTGGCCACGTCGTTGGCGCCCTGGGCCAGCGCCACATAACAGGAGGTGCCGATCTGGATGCGCCTGAAAATCTCTTCCACGCCGTTGCGGTGGCGGGAGAGATCGATTCGGCTCAGCAGTACGCGGCTTGCGCCGCCCAGCAGGGCTGCGGCAATGGACGCCGCCAGCAGGGCCGCCCAGGTAACCAGATGGAGGGTTTTTCCCAGGGGGGTCTTGAACAGAAACGACAGGATGACAACGAAACAGGCGGCGGCCACGAAAACCGGCGCCAGCCCGATAGCGCTGGCCAGTGGGTCGGGACGGTTGAGGATCAGCTTCATGATCACCTTGAACATCAACAGACCGATTACCAGACTGAACACCGGCGAGATGATCCAGCTGGCCACCACGGCGCCCAGTTTGGCCCAGTTGATGACGCCCAAGCCGCCGGCCATGACGCCGTACCCGATCATGGCGCCCACGATGGAGTGCGTGGTGGAAACCGGCAGGGATTTCCAGGTGGCGAAGCTGACCCACAGGGCGGCCGCCAGCAGGGCCGACAGGGCCCCGATGAGGGCTATATGGGGGTCATTGAGGATGTCGGTGGCTACGATGCCCTTGCGGATGGTGTCGGTGACGTGGGAGCCGATGAAGGTGGCTCCCAAGATGTTCAGGATCCCGGCGATAAAGACCGCCTGTCGGATAGTGATGGCTTTGGCGCCCACCGCCGAGGCCATGGAATTGGCCACGTCATTGGCGCCGATGTTCCAGGCCATATAGAACCCAAAGACATATCCTGTTATCAGGATGATAGTGGCTTGGTCCATAAGGGTATCGTCGGGTATCTCAACAGGTGGCGTTCGCGAGAAAATAAAAAATTCGACTTTTGCCCAACGGTTCAAGGCGGATCAGAGATGGAACCGCTTTATCAGAAAAAGTCTCTTTAATAAAGCGCCAATCCGGATTTCGTTTGCCTGCCCCGGTAATATGGGATATGGAGGAGCCTGTTTCACCGGCATCGTTAAAGAGGTGCATCTGGAAGGCATCATGGAAACGTTGTTCGCTGACTTTCTGCAGGGACGGTCCCTGCCGGTTCTTTTCCTGATCATGGCGGTGTGTATCTACGCCCTGAGCCGGGGTGCCGACTGGCTGGTCGAAGAGGCCGTGCTGCTGTCGCGCAAGTGGGGCATCCCCAAATTGCTCATCGGTGCCACCGTGGTCAGCCTGGGTACCACCCTGCCGGAGGCGGCCGTATCGGTGTTCGCCGCCATCGAGGGGAAACCCGACATTGCCCTGGGAAATGCGGTGGGCTCCATTATCTGTGACACCGGGCTGATCCTGGGCATAGCCACCCTGATGTCGCCCCTGCCCCTGTTGGGCCAGGTAGTACACCGCCAGGGCCGACTGCAGCTGGGGGCAGGATTTCTGCTGGTGGCCGCCTGCATCCCGTTTTCCGACCCGGGCGGCATCTTCACCCGGGGAGGCGTCCTGCCCCGCTACATGGGGGTGGTTTTTCTCGGCCTGCTGGTAGCCTACATGTGGATATCGGTACGCTGGGTCAGAGGCGGAAATAATGCCAACGACGATGACAACGACATTCCCGATGTATCGGGAATGGCAACCCTGGTCAAAATCATCTTTTCCATTGCCCTGGTGGTGGTGTCTTCGCGCCTGCTGATCCCCACGGTTCAAGAGACGGCCATGCGGTTGATGGTGCCCGAGAGTATCATCGGCGCCACCCTGGTGGCTTTCGGCACCTCGCTGCCCGAACTGGTCACGGCCGTCACGGCGGTGCGCAAGGGACACGGGGAGCTGGCCGTGGGCAATGTCATCGGCGCCGACATCCTCAACGTGCTGTTCGTGGCCGGCGCCTCGGCCGCAGTGACACCCCAGGGCCTGGTGGCCCCGCCGCACTTTTTCAAACTGCTCTTTCCCTCCATGCTGCTGGTGCTGCTGTTGTTCCGCGCGGGCATTCACTACTCGGGTGAGCGGTTGAAGCGCCCATACGGAGCGGCCCTGCTGGGGCTCTATCTGGCTTTGACACTGCTGAGCTACTCCGGACTGGTTTCGTGAAGCAGACGGCGCCGATAGCGGCGGAAAGCCTTTTGGAACAGCGAAAGGACCGTATTCTGCGGGCGGTGTCCTTTGGGCCGACTGACCGGGTTCCGGTTGTGCTGCAGTACTCCGGGTTTGCCGCCCAGGTTACCGGTACGTCCATGGCCGATTTCCTCGGTTCGCCGCAGAAGACCCTGGAGACCATGATCCAGGCCTTCCATTTGGTGGGCGGCGCGGATGCCGTCAATTACGGATCTTTTTGGCCCTATGTGCTGTGCTACGATTTCATGGCCAAAGTCAGGGTGCCGGGTGTCGAACTGGGGGACGGCGATTTGTGGCAGGTGGCCGAAACCGAACTGATGCGGGTGGCTGATTATGACCGCCTTCTGGAGATGGGATGGCCCGCCTTTTTTGCGGATTTCATGAGAAACCGTATCCTTGACGATGTCCCGGCGGAACGCTTGCCGCCGCGCTGGAAATTCGTGGATGTGCTGGGAGCCTGGGCCAACTGCGGCGTGCCGGTACTCAACGGCGGCAACGTGACCACGCCGGTGGAACTGCTGTGCGGTGCGCGCTCTCTGCCCTGTTTTTTCATGGACCTCTTCGATCGGCCTGAAAAGGTCGAGGCGGTCATGGCCGAGATGGTACCCCATCTGGCCCAAAAGAGCATTCGGCGTGCAGGAAAATTGGGATATCCAGCCGTCTGGGTAGGTGGTTGGCGGTCGGCCCCCTGCCTGCTCTCACCGCAGATGTGGAACCGTTTCGTTTGGCCTTGTTTCAAGCGCCTGGTCAACGAAGTGGTCGCCTCCGGGCTGATTGCCATTCTGCACCTCGATTCGGACTGGACGCGGGAACTGGAACGCTTCCGAGAGCTGCCGGCCCGCAGCTGCATCATGGCCCTGGATGGTGAAACCGATATTTTCAGAGCTCGGCAGGTGCTGGGGGATCACATGTGCCTCATGGGGGATGTGCCGGCCGGCCTGCTTTACATAGGCACGCCCGAGGAAGTGCATGAGTACTGCCGCCGGCGCATCGACGAGATCGGTCCCCGGGGGTTCATCCTGCAGTCCGGTTGCGATATTCCGCCCAATGCAAAACTGGAGAATGTACAGGCCATGCTGGGGGCGGCAGGGATTTGAAAACGGAACCGGACTGGGGAGTGTTCAGCCTGGGTGCGGAGACAGCCGCCCGCATGGGCGATGGATTCGTTATTTGAGGCCTTTTTCTTTTTTAATGGCATCGTAGGCTTCCTGGATTTCCCTGAATTTGTCGTTGGCGAACGTGATAAATTCTTCCGGAAGCCCCTTGGAGGCTATTTTATCGGGGTGGTATTCAGAAACCAGTTTGCGGTATTTTTTCTTGATTTCCTCAATGGAGTCCGTCCGGCTGGCACCTAGGATGGCGTAGTACTTTTCGGTGTTGCTGACATAGCGGGTCTTGAGTTCATCGAAGCGCGCCTGGCTGACGTGGAAGATGCGGACGGCCGCGTCGACCATTTGTTCTTCTGCGGGGGTCATTCTCCCGTCGGACAAGGATACCCGCAGAAGGATGTCGATCATGAACTCCAGCATCTGGGGTTGATTGTGGAAGGCATTGTAGAACTGAGCGGCAAAGCTTTCAAATGTCTCCGGTGATGCCAAGGCGGTGTGAAAGATGTCCACCGCGATTTTCCGATCCGACGGCGAGAGGTGCAGGTCGTGGGTCATGAAGTTTTCAATGGAACGGATCTCCTCATCGGAGATGGTGCCGTCTGATTTGGTCAGCTTGGCAAGCATGGAGAAAGCTGCCACAAAGAAGGTGATCTGTGAGTGTTCAGCAGCAGACAGGTTGCCCTCGTATCCCAGGCGTGGTGTGTGCTTGCTGCTGTCGTAAGCGGCATGGCCGAATGCGGCCCCGGCTACGGCACCCAGGGGTCCACCTATGGCAAAACCGATGGCACCACCAAGAACTTTTCCAATGATTCCCATGTCAACCACTCCTGCAGTTATCTGGACACGACCCGGGATAGGGAGATGGTATGGCGGTATATCACGCCAGGGAGGGGAAGTACTGCCAACTTCTCCTGGTAACGGGCGCGCACAGGGGCCTTGACGTCCCCCGCTGCAAGACCTTTTTCTCTCGGTACGGCGAAAGGGTGTTTGCCCTGTGATTACGGCAGGGGGGTACCGATTTTTACACCCGCCCGCAGGGATTTCCGCGACTGCACAATGAGTACCGTGGATGTGTGCTTTTCGGTATGCAGAACCAGCAGGGAACCGAGACGCGCCCGTACGGAGGCTTCCGGATATTCTTTTTCCATGTAGACGGTATAAATCTGTCCCACCTTGATGTTATCCAGGTGGCCCCTGTCGATGAAAGCCACGTCACCTTCACCGAAGTTGATTTTTCCCTCTTCGCATTTGAGCAGGTATCCCTCGATCCCCGGCGTACTCTCCTGGATGACGATTTTGCGCGAACGAGGGGTATAGGGGAACAGCAGGTCATTGGCGTCGATGGTTCTGAAGGATCTGATGATGCGTGCTACAATGTAATCCTTTTCCAGTCCCACGACTTCGGCGATACCCGTAACATAATAATGGGGACCGAGGTTGACGCCGTCGGGATTATAGACCGGCTTGAGTTTGCGGTAAACGTAGAATGTGTCGCCGGGGGTCATTTGGACACCGTCGGCGGGTTTGACGTAAACAATATCATTCTGAGCAATGCTGCTTTTGGTGTTGATGGTCGAGAACCTGACCCCGAATATTTTTCCCCTGGAGCTGATCGGGTCCTTGCGCACGAGTCCGACCGAGTCGATACTGTTGTAGAGGAAATACGGTGGCTCAGGCGCTTTCTTTTTTTCGGCGACGCTTTCCGCCACAGCGATTTTCTGGGTGCGGGTTTCTCCGAAGATTCGAATTCTGGTCCCGGGTTTCAGGCGGTGCGGATTGGCGATGTGGGGATTCTGTCGCCACACCTCTGGCCAGGCTGCCGGTGTGCCGTAAAAATGCTCGGCGATGTCCCAGAGGGTGTCCCCCTCCTTGACGGTGTAGTACAGCCCGGTTTCAAATTCGATGGCTTTCTCGGTTCCCTGGGCAGGGGGGGCAGCCAGCGGACAGCTCAGCATAATGGTCAGAAGGGTCAGTGCAACGGCCAGTTTTTTGAATTTTTTGACCAACATAAAGGCACCTCGATTGGCTTGCATGAACCGGTTAGTATCGAAATTACTCGACCGCCCGATCTATGGGCGCTATTCATATCGCTATTATCGGTACTTTGTCAAGATATATGAGGGATTTGTGGGGACCTGGAAATAAAAAACCCCCGTCCCCCCGAAAGGGGGCGGGGGCTATTTGAACAGGCTGTGAATCGTACAGGCCTGGGGTGAAGGGAGATTTACATCATGCCGCCCATGCCGCCCATGCCGCCCATGCCGCCTGGCGCACCGCCCGGCATACCGGCGCCGGCCTCTGATTTCTCCTCCGGCTTTTCGGCGACCATGGCTTCGGTGGTCAGCATCAGCGAGGCCACGCTGCCGGCGTTTTGGAGCGCGAAGCGAACCACCTTGGTGGGGTCGATGACGCCGGCATCCATGAGGTCTTCGTAAGTATCGGTAGCGGCGTTGTAGCCAAAGGCGCCTTCCGCGGCTTTAACCTTGTCGATCACCACCGACCCCTCCTGGCCGGCATTGTTGGCGATCTGCCGCAGCGGCTCTTCGATGGCCCGCATGACGACCTTGACGCCCATTTTCTGGTCGGCCTTGATCTTGATTTTATCAAGGGCCGAGAGACAGCGCACCAGGGCCACACCGCCGCCCGGCACGATGCCTTCTTCCACGGCTGCCCGGGTGGCGTTCAGAGCGTCTTCCACGCGCGCTTTCTTCTCTTTCATCTCGGTCTCGGTGGCGGCACCGACATTGATGACGGCCACGCCGCCGATCAGCTTGGCCAGTCTCTCCTGGAGCTTTTCGCGGTCGTAATCGGAAGTGGTCTCCTCGATCTGGGCGCGAATCTGCTTGACCCGGCCTTCCAGTGCCGAGCGCGAACCGCCCCCGTCCACGATGGTGGTGTTGTCCTTGTCGATGGAGATGCGTTTGGCACGGCCGAGATCGTTGATGGTCAGATTCTCCAGCTTGATGCCCAGGTCTTCGGACACCACCTGGCCGCCGGTGAGGATGGCGATGTCTTCCAGCATGGCCTTGCGGCGGTCGCCGAAACCGGGGGCCTTGACGGCCGCCACCTGCAACGTGCCGCGCAGTTTGTTGACCACCAGGGTGGCCAGGGCTTCGCCGTCCACATCTTCAGCTACGATCACGAGGGGTTTGCCCATCTTGGCGACCTGCTCGAGGATGGGCAGCAGGTCCTTCATATTGCTGATCTTCTTCTCATTGATCAGGATGTAGGGATCTTCCAGGGAAGCCACCATTTTTTCGGGATCGGTGACGAAGTAGGGGGAAAGGTATCCGCGGTCGAACTGCATACCCTCGACCACGTCCAGGGTGGTTTCCATGCTCTTGGCCTCTTCCACCGTGATGACGCCTTCCTTGCCGACCT
>CAYUAQ010000072.1:0-22502 GCA_964442705.1 uncultured Desulfobacteraceae bacterium | reverse complement strand
GGTCCGCTCCCCCATGACATCCAGGGTGTGGTGTGCGTGCACATATTGGAGGGCTTGCCGCACCCGCCGGGTGGTTTCTTCGCTATTTACGAGGGTGCGCCGGATGGCGCCGGCCAGGGAGGCCGCGTCTCCGGGGTCGGCCAGCAGCCCGGTGACACGGTGCGCGACAATGCCGGGAATGCCGCCGGTGCGCGTGGCCACCACGGGACAGCCGGCGAACATGGCCTGCAGAAGCACCTGGGGGGTACCCTCGTAGCGCGTGCTGGCCAGCACGTGGCAGTCCAGAGCGCGGAAGCAAGGCCAGGGGTCCTCGCGAAAGCCCGGGAAATGGACGCGCTCCGCGATCTCCGAGGGTACGTGCGCGCGCAGCTCCCAGCCGTAAGCACCGTCTCCCACAAACACCAGGTGGTGGCGGGGAAAGGCGGGTGCCAGGCGTGCAAAAGCGTCGATCAGCACGGCCTGTCCCTTGCCGGGATCCAGCAGGGAGACGCAGCCGATGAAGCGGGCGCTTCCGGGCAACCCCAGATCGGCTGCCAGTGACCGGCGGGCGGCCTCACGATCCGGCAGCCCGTCAGGCACGGCGATCCCCGAGGTCATGGTGATGACCCGCCGGCGGCCGGCATCCAGATCCGCAACCAGCTGCCGGGTGATGACGTCTCCGGTGGTGAAAACCACGTCGCACAGCCGGCGGTAGAGCGCCCGGTTGTACCAGGAGGGCCGCACCGGCGGGCTGTGGTGGCGGGAACGGATGACGCAGGGAATCCCCAGTCCCCAGGCCGCCGTCAGGCCGGCCTTGCTGTCGATGTTGCCGTGGGTGTTGAGCACATGCGGACGGATTTTTTTCAGCAGCCGCCGCAACCGCAGGATGTCCACCGGCAACCCCAGGTCCCTGAAGGCCACGGCATGGGTCTGCCAGCCCTGCTCGAGCGACCGGCGGTAGAGGCACGAGACGCGGGGCGCGATGACGACGATGCGGTGCCCCCGGCGGTGCATCCAGCCGCACTCGTTGAAAATGCGGATCTCCTGACCGCCCCACTGGCGGTGGCTCTCGGTATGTACGATGGTCAACGGGTGCATGGGTGGGCCCTTAGCAAAGTTTTTTCCCCTTAACGGGTGCTGCCGTTTGAGTTTACTGCGGAAATGCCGAAAATACAATGCATGGATCGCACTGCCCAAAAAGAAACCCTGCTGTTTGTCGATGACGAACAGAGCATCCTGGAAATCGCCCGTGAATTTTTCGAGATGAAGGGCTACCGGGTCCATACGGCGGTCAACGGCCGGGAGGCCGTGCAGGTTCTGAAGAAAGAACACATCGACTGCTGCTTTACCGACATCAACATGCCTGAAATGGATGGGCTGCAACTGGCCGAGCACATCAACAGCAGCGACACGACCATCCCGGTCATCATCATGACCGGCTATCCCTCCCTGGACACCGCCATCCGCACCATCAAAAACGGGGTAGTCGACTTCCTGATCAAGCCGGTCAATCTGAACCAGATGGAACTCTGCCTGCGGCGGGTGTTCATGCAGCGGCGGCTGTTCGTACAGAATCTGCTCTTGCAGCGGGAAGTGGAGGGCAAGAAGCGCCTGGAGCGACTCAACCGGCAGTTGGAGAAAAAGGTCAGCGAATTAAACACCCTCAACCGCATCATGCGCGACATAACCGCCATCCGCACCAGCACGGACGTATTCACGCGTATGGCGGACATGGCCGTGGATATCACCCCGGCGGACACCGCCGTGTTCTACCTGCTCAGCGAATCCATGCAGCGTCCCTTTGCCGTGGCCCTCTCACGCACCAAAAACAGCCGCTGTGAACACGGCTTCGATCCCGCCGGGGAACCCCTCATCGAAAAGCTGATCATGGATACGGTGGTCGAGCAGGTCCCCCTGCTGGCCCCGGCCAAGACCGGCGCCAACGGGATTCCGCCAGGCCTGCAATCCCTGATCGTGGTGCCACTGCAAATTCGGGAAAAGGGGTTCGGCGCCCTGGTGGCCGCCGTCTCGAAGGGATCATCGGCGCTGGGGGAAAAAGACCTCTACTACCTTTCCTTCATGACCCACAACGCGGGCTACGCCGTTGAAAATCTGGCGCTTTACGAAAACATATACGAAAACCTTTTTTCCACCCTCTATGCCTTTGTCACGGCCATAGAGGCGCGCGATTCCTACACCCGCCAACACTCCCAGCGGGTCACCCGCATTGCCGTGGAAATCGGAAAGGCTCTGGGGTGCTCCCAGGAAGAACTGGATATACTATCCACGGCCGGGCATCTGCACGATATCGGCAAAATCGGCATCCGTGACGAAATCCTGCTGAAGCCCGCCGCCCTCACGGAAGAGGAATACGACATCATCAAGAAGCATCCTGTCATCGGGGCTGAAATCGTGGGCCACCTCGGGCTGTGGGCCCGCGAGCAGGAGATCATCCGCTGTCACCACGAACGCTTCGACGGCGGGGGTTACCCGGACGGCCTCAAGGGGGAAGAGATCCCCCTGCTGGCCCGTATCCTGGCGGTGGCCGATGTCTATGATTCGCTGGCCTCGGATCGGGCTTACCGCAAACGCATGGCGGAACCCAGGATCATCGCCATCATGGAAGAGAACAGCGGCAGGCACTTCGATCCCAGGGTACTGGAGGCCTTCTGGAGCATCTACCACAGTGGCCGGATTTCCGAGGTACTCAAAGACGAGCGGGGGTAACGGCAGTTCACCGTCCACAGCGAGGGAAGGGGTTCCACTTTAAAATTTAAAAGTAGACACACTTCCCTCAGCTGGAAACTGTGAACTGGAAACTTTCACCCGCTTTTATTACATTTCCTGTATCTTCTCGGTGAGTTCGGGCACGAACTCCAGGATATCGTCGACCACCCCCACATCGGCTACCTGAAAGATGGGCGCTTTGGGGTTTTTGTTGACGGCGACAATGAAGGGCGAGCCCTTCAACCCGCCCAGGTGCTGGAAGGAGCCGCTGATCCCCAGCGCCATGTAGACCTTGGGTTTGACGGTCTGGCCGGAGGTGCCCACCTGACGGGATTTTTCCATCCACTTGGCGTCCACGATGGGGCGCGAACAGGATACCACGGCCCCCATGGCCTCGGCCAGCTCCTCGGCGATTTCGATGTTCTCTTCGTCCTCGATGCCCCGGCCCACCGACACCAGCACGTCGGCCTTGGTGATGTCCACGTCGCCGACCTCGGCCTCGACCACCTCCAGGAAACGCCGGCCGCAGGACAGATCCCCGGCCTCGGGCGACTTGTCCACGATGTCGCCGGCGGCACCGGTCTCCTCCTCGGCCTTGAAGGCTCCCGGGCGAACGTTTATCACCACACCGTCACCGATGTCACAGGCCACCCGCGTGCTCACGGCCCCACCGTACTCCTGGCGCACGATCTTCAGGGTGGTGCCTTCCAGCGCTTCGATGCCCACCGTGTCCGACAGGAAGGGCACATTGAGCTTGATGGACAGGCCCGGGGACAGGTCCATGCCGAAGGTGTCATGGGGCACCAACACGACAGCCCCCTTCGGCAGGATGTTCACCAGCAGCTTGCGGATGACCTCGGCGTTGGGATAGGCAAAGGCCTGGCCGGACACTTTCCAGACCTGCTGGTAGGCGGCGGCTGCCTGGCCGCACACCTTGTCCAGATCCGGGCCGTCTCCGACCACCAATGCGGTCAGGGGGGCAGTGCCGTCAATCTTGCGGGCGGCGGCAATCATTTCCAGGGCCGCGTCATCGGCCGCTCCTTCTTTATGGGGAATGTATGCAAAGATATCAGCCATTATTTGATCCCTCCCTGGGTTTTCAGGATTTCAATCAGCTTCTCAATGATCTCCTCGGTGCTGCCCTCAAGGATTTCAGCACCTTCTCCCAAATCAGGCACGAAGTATTCCAGCCGCCTGACCTGCGCGCCGGCCTCGCCCACGCTGGACGGGTCGATGCCCAGGTCCCCGGCCCCCTGCACCGGAATCTCTTTGGAGGCCACCTTGCGAATGCCGCGGATTCCCACGTAGCGCGGTTCGTTGATGCCGGTCTGAATGGATAGCACACAGGGCAGCTCGATCTCATTCATCTCCTGGTTGCCGCCCTCGATCTCACGGCCCACCTTGAGCTTCTTGTCGTCGATGATTTCGATGTGATTGACCAGCGACGCAAAAGGACGGTCCAGCATGGCCGCCAGCATGCCGCCCACCTGGCCGGCACCGTCGTCGGCCATGGCGCCCGTGAGAATCAGGTCATAGTTGCCTTTCTCGGCAGCGGCCTTGAGGATCGCGGCCACACCCCGGCCGTCGGAGCCATCGAAGGCGGCGTCGCTGAGCAGGATACCGTTGTCGGCGCCCATGGCCATCTCCCGGCGCAGCACCTCCTCGGACTCCTCGTCGCCCACGCTGACCACGGTGACGCTGCCGCCCACCTTTTCCCGGATCTGCAAGGCCTCCTCCACGGCATAGTTGTCCCACTCGTTAACCGAGTAGACCAGATCGTCGCGTTCGATATCGGTACCGTCGCTGTTGACTTCGATCTCGTTCTCAGCGGTATCCGGCACCCGTTTGACGCATACCAAAATCTCCATGATAACCCTCCTGTCTCGTCGTTTCGTCTGTCTCGTCCGTTTCGTTTATTTCACTTGTCTCGTAAGTACGTCCGTAAAATCTGTGTTAATCCGCGGTTGTGTTTCGCCGAAGGAAAATAACATTGAAACCCTTCCCTCAACTGCAAACTTCGCCCTGCAAACTTCAAACTTCCATCTGTTTTTCAACCAACTCGGCCAGATCGATGGCCTCCAGCTTGCCCTCCAGTCCGGCCACCTTGATGGCGTCTTCGATGTTCACCAGACAGAAAGGACAGGCCGTGACGATCACACTGGCGCCGGCCTTGCGCGCCATCTCCACCCGCAGCACGCCCATGCGCTGTTCCTCTTCGGGTTCGTAAAAGAGCATCAACCCGCCGCCGCCGCAGCAGAACGACCGGTCCCGGCTCTTGAGCATGTCCACCCGGCGCAATCCCGGGATGGCGTCCAACACCTGGCGGGGATCCTCGTAGAGGTCGTTGTGACGGCCCAGGTAACAGGGGTCATGGTACGTATAGACCCGGTCGTCATCCGCCAGGGGCTTGAACTTCAGCTGGCCGGCATTGATTTTCTCAAGCAGCAACTGGCTGATGTGCTGCACCGGCGGCAGCGTGTCGGGGTATTCGTTTTTCAGGGCGTTGAATGCGTGGGGGTCGGCCGTGACGATGCCCCCGACACCGCTGGCTTCGATGGCCTCCACGTTCTGGGCCTTGAGTTCCTGGAACAGCATCTCCTCACCGAAGCGGCGCACCTCGTTGCCGCTGTCTTTTTCGGCCCGTCCCAGAATGCCGAAATTCACTTCCAGGGCCTGAAGAATGCGGGCGGTGGCCTGGGCGATGGACTGCATGCGGTCATCGTAGGAGGTGATGCTGTCCACGAAGAAGAGGGTTTCGGCGGTCTCCTTTTTGCCCAGCACCTTGACCGGGCAGTCGGCGGCGAACTCCTTGTCCGTGCTCCAGGCCAGGCGCTTTTTCTCCAGCTTGCCCCAGGGGTTACCCCGTTTTTCGAGGGCGCGCAGGGGTTTCTGCAGGGACTGGGGTACCATGCCGTCTTCGACCATGCCACGGCGCAGGTCCACGATCTTGTCGATGTACTCGATGAACACCGGGCACTCGGCTTCACAGGCCCCGCAGGTGGTGCAGGACCAGATCTCGTCTTCGCTCAGAATGGAGCCGATCAGCGGTGCGTCGCTGGGATGAATGTCGCCGCGCAGGGGATAGTGTTCGAAGGCGTAGTTGCGGCACTTGATGGATATGAAGCGCGGCGACAGCGGACGTTTGACGGCGTTGGCCGGACACTGGTCCGCGCACCGGCCGCAGTCCACACAGCTGTAAAAATCCAGCATGTGCTTCCAGGTGAAATCCTCGAACTTCTTGACCCCGAAAGCGTCCAGCTCGTCCAGCTGATCGTCGGACACTCCCCAGCGCACCGGCTTGATGACGCCCTTCTTGATCTTCATCAGGAACACGTTGGGCAGGGAGGTGATAACGTGGAAGTGCTTGCCCATGGGCAAAAAATTGAGAAAGAAGAAAAAGACCACGTTGTGCAGGAAAAAACTGCCCAGGTGCCAGGCCTGCAATGTCCCTGTGGGGGATGCCGCCAGCATGTTGCCGAACAGCCAGCGCCCGGTGCCGGGCACCACCAGCTCGGGGTGCTCCCCGGCCTGGCGCAGGGCGGCATCCAGGCTGCCCTCGAAGAGCATGTCGCAGGTAACCAGGGTGGCGATCAGCACCAGCACCAGTATGGCCTCCCAGGTGTGGTCCTTCAAGCCGGTCTCCGGCGGCACCTCGTAGCGCTCCGGCCTGAATACGCCCCGCCGGATGGCAGCCAATACCACAGCCACCAGCACCAGCGTGGCGGCTATGTCCTTGAGTACGCTGTAAATCTCCCCACTCAGTCCCCCCAGACCCGGCAGGGTGTACCCGTCCACGAATCCCAGCATGATCAGGGTCAGCGACCGCAGGGACAGGATCATGAAGCCGGCGAACAGCATGATGTGCAGCACGCCGGGCAGCAGGTAGCGTGGGTGGCGGTACTGGCCCACGGCGTACTTGAGCATGAGCCGGAAACGCTCCCAGGGGTGATCCAGACGGGGATCCGGTGCCGCCCGCACCAGGGGGGCCATGCGTCTGGCCATGATGTAGACAAACAGGGTCACCCCCACCACGGGCAGCAGAAAGAAAAAGATGGCCATGGGAAATCCCAGCAGGGTGGCCTCGGCCGGCGCAATCAGAACAGGATTCATGGTTTACTTCCTCTCTTCTTTCAAATATAATGAAGCCGTTACAAGCGGCTCTGTTGCGTTTAAAGGGGATCTTTCCGGGAACAATCCGCAAAGAAACTAAAGTTTATTTTTGTTTCATATTTCCCATCCAAACTCAAGAAAAACTTCGCTAAACAGACAACCGTCACCCGGCAAAGAAGGAGGGCAACATGAGTGCACCGACTGTTACCTATCAGCAAAAACCGTGGTTGCAGCATTACGACAGCGATGTCCCGCCGGAAATCACCTTCGAAACCGTCTGCCTGCCCGAGATGCTGGACAGGGCCGCCGCCCGCATTCCCGACAAAATGGCGCTGCTGTTCCAGGGTTACCAGGTTTCCTATGCCCAGCTCAAAGAGATGGTGGACCGCTTCGCGGCCTGCCTGCAGGGTTTCGGCATTCAGCAAGGCGACGCCGTGGCCATCCTGCTGCCCAACACCATCCCCTGCGTGGTGTCCTTTTTCGCCACCCTGAAAATCGGCGCCGTGGCCGTCATGAACAATCCCCTGTACGCCGACCGCGAACTGGAGCACCAGTTCAACGATTCCGGCGCCAAAGCCCTGATCACCCTGGACCTGCTGGCCAACCGCATGATCGATCTGCGCCCCCGCACGGGCGTCAAACAGATCGTGGTCACCTCCCTGGGCGACTACCTGCCTTTCCCCAAGAACTTCCTGTTTCCGCTGGTGGCCCGCAAGAAGAAGCTGGCCGCGCCGGTCAAAGCGGCGCAGGACGTTCACCGCTGGAAAGCGCTGCTGGCATCGGCACCGTCTGCAGCCGCCGATGTCTCCCTGTCCTTTGACGACACCGCCCTGTACCAGTACACCGGCGGCACCACCGGGGTTTCCAAAGGCGCCATTTTGACCCACGGCAACATCAGCTGCCAGGTGCAGCAGCTGCGCGCCTGGCTTCCCACGTTTGCCGACCGCTACGGAATCATCCTGGGGGCCCTGCCGTTTTTCCATGTCTTCGGCCTGTCGACGGCCATGAACTTCGCCGTCTGCCAGGGATGGGGCAACATACTGGTGCCCAAACCCCAGCCGGATCCCCTGCTGGAGGCCATCACCAAGTACAAACCCACGTTTGCCCCCCTGGTGCCCACCATGTACATCGGCATTGTCAACCACCCCAAAATAGACCAGACCGACCTGACATCCATCGCGGGGTGTTTTTCGGGCAGCGCTCCCCTGCCGGTGGAGGTTCTCCGGAACTTCGAAGCCAAAACCGGCGCTATCATCATAGAGGGATTCGGCCTGACCGAAAGCTCTCCGGTAACCCACACCAATCCCTTCAGCGGACAGCGCAAGATCGGAAGTATCGGTATACCCATTTGCAACACGGACAGCCGTATCGTCAGCCTGGAAGATGGACACACCGACGTGCCGGTCGGAGAAACCGGTGAACTGATCGTCCGCGGCCCCCAGGTCATGCGGGGCTATCTCAACAAGCCCGATGAGACCGCCCAGGCCCTGGTCGACGGGTGGCTGCACACCGGTGACATCGCCCGCATGGACGAAGAGGGCTATTTTTACATCGTCGACCGCAAAAAAGACATGATCATCTCGGGCGGGTACAACGTGTACCCCCGGGACATCGAAGAAGTCTTTTTCACCCACCCCGACGTGGTGGAGGCCGCCGCCATCGGCGTACCGCACCCCACCCGCGGCGAACAGGTCAAGGTGTTCGTGGTGCTCAGAAAAGGCCGCCGCCTTACCGAACAGGATCTCATCGACTACTGCAAAGACAAGCTGGCCACCTACAAGCTGCCCACCATGATCGAGTTCCGCGACGAGCTGCCCAAGAGCAACGTGGGCAAGGTGCTCAAAAAGGAACTGCGTGCCGAGGAGCTGGCTAAAAGCAGTTGAGCGGCTGTTATAAAACAAGAAGATTATCAGGCGATTGCAACGCTAAAAAACAGTTGCCAGTTGACAGGGAGGGAAGGAAGGGACCCATTTTATTTCCTTTACCTTTGCTGGCAACTGGCAACTGCAGTTATCATCCTCCGAACGATGCCTCGTCGATTTCCACCACCGCATTGTTGGCCGTCGAAATGGCCTTCATCTTGCCGAAGGTGGCCGGCAGCAGGGTGTGGATGAAAAACTCGGCCGTCTTGATCTGCCCGTTGTAAAAAGCCACATCTTTTTTCTTGGCGCCCTTTTCCAACCGGCCGGCCGCCACGGTTGCGCGCCACAGCAGCATCCAGGCCATGACCACGTCCCCGACCGCTTCCAGGAAGGGGTGCGCAAAGGCGAAGGCGGTCATCACCTCAGCCGAAGCCGCCCGCTTGCCGATCTCCTGGCCGGTCTGGGCCAGCCTGCCCACGGCGGCCTCCACGGACCCGGCCAGTTCCTGCAGGGCATCTATTTTTTTGGCCTCCGCCACGCTCTGCTGAATCTGTCCCAGCAGATCCATCATGGCCCGACCCTTGTTGAGCCCCAGTTTGCGGCCCAGCAGGTCCATGGCCTGGATCCCGTTGGTCCCCTCGTAGATCGGGGTGATGCGGCAGTCCCGCAGCAGCTGCTCCATGGGGTACTCCCGGATATAGCCGTAACCGCCGTACACCTGGATACCCTGGCTGCAGACCTCCAGAGCCCGGTCGGTGACGTACCCCTTGGCGATGGGGATGAGGACGTCGATGATCCCCTGGTAGCGGTCTTTTTCTTCGGGGTCATCGCTGATGTCCCGGCGGTCGGCGCACCACGCCACGTAGTAGAGCAGGCTGCGCATGCCGTCCACGTAAACCTTCATGGTCAGCAGCTGACGGCGCACGTCGGGGTGCTGAATGATGGGCACCTGGGGAGCGCTTTTATCACGCATCTTCAGCAGGTGCCGTCCCTGAAGCCGTTGGCGGGCATAGTCCAGGGCGTACATGTACGCACAGGTGGCGCAGGCGAAGCCCTGCAGTCCCACCAGCAGGCGGGCTTCGTTCATCATGAGGAACATGGCCCGCATGCCCTTGTTTTTTTTGCCCAGCAGCGTGCCCCGGCACTTGCCCTTGCCGCCCAGGGTCAGGGAGCAGGTGGCGTTTCCATGAATCCCCATCTTCTCCTCGATGCCGGTGCAGACGACGTCGTTGGGCTCTCCCAGGCTGCCGTCGTCGTTAACCCATATTTTGGGCACCAGGAACAGGGAGATGCCGTCGGTTCCGGGGGGAGCCCCCTCGATGCGCGCCAGCACCGGGTGGATGATGTTCTCCACCAGGTCGTTTTCCCCGCTGGAGATGAAGATCTTGCTGCCGGTGATGGAATAGGTGCCGTCGCCGTTGTCCACCGCCGAGGTCTCCAGGGCGCCGACATCCGAACCGGCCTGGGGTTCGGTGAGCAGCATGGTGCCCCCCCACTGACCGGTGTACATCTTTTCCAGGAAGAGCTTCTTCTGCTTGTCCGTGCCGAAGGCTTCCACCAGCTTACCGGCGCCGTGGGTCAGGCCCGGATACATCATGAAGGCGTAGTTGGCGCCGTTGAAATACTCACTGGCGGCCATGGCCACGGTGGCCGGCATGCCCTGCCCGCCCCACTGGGGGTCTTCACACATGGCCAGCCACTCGCCCTCGTTGAACAGGCGGTAGGGCCGGTGAAAACACTCGGGCACCGTCACTTTTCCGTTTTCAAACTGACAGCCTTCCTCATCGGAAAGCTTCTGGGTGGGCAGAATCTCCTTAATCGCCAGATTGCGGGCTTCTTTGACGATGAGGTCCACGGTCTTGCGATTGAATTCCGCAAAGCGGCTGTGACGGCTCAGGGCATCGACCCCCAGCTGCTCGTGCAGTACAAAATCCACATCTCTTCGATCCGAAATAACCTGTGCCATGTGTTACGCTCCTTCCTCCTGTGGCGCCTGTTCGCCAGGCGGTGATATTTGCCGCGCGCGGGGCGTGGCCAGGCCCCGTAAAAAAAGATCGACCATGGGCCCTGCCAGGGCGCCCAGGTCATAACGGCCCTCCGAGTGCAGCCAGGTGTTGATGGCCTCGTCCACGGTGCCGATGATCATGCGTTTGACCAGCCCCAGATACAGGTCCTGGCGGATGCTGCCCTCCTGCTGCCCCTGCTCGATGATGCGCGAGATCAGATCCGAGTAAAGCTGGTACATCTCGCGAATCTGGGGTTCGGCCACCCGATGAATCTGATGGACCTCGCACTGGTAAACGATGGCCATGTTGCGGTCCTTCTGAAATTCCTCCAGGTGATACCTAATGAGGGTGCCCAGCATATCGAGGGCATTGGAAGCTTTCTCGACCTGGCGCCTGAAACCTTCGAACACCTGCCTGGTCTTGTAACTGAAAAACTGAACTAGGATGTCATCCTTGTTTTTGAAATACAGGTAAATGGTACCGTCAGCCACCCCTGCCTCCCGGGCTATCTGCGAAACAGTGGTATGCGAAAACCCCTGGACCGCAAAAACGCGGACAGCGGCTTCCAGTATACGAATATATTTTTCGGCTGGCTGTGGAGCGGTACTGATGGCGCACCTCCCTGCAGGTTCCTATTTGAATGAATACTCATTCATTTATAGCCTCCCTCATCTCCTGTCAAGAAAAAATATGACCGCTTCCACCGTTATTTTGGGTATCCCTTTATTTATTATTTTCAAAATGCTATAAAAAAGAGAAAATAGGTTTTGTTTGGGTTCAACGGCATTTCGGAATTTTCTCAGTAATGAATGATCATTCAGCGAACTGCCGGTCCCGGTAAACCTCCAGTACCGGTGGAAGCCACAGGAGTCAGCCCATGGCGGATTTCGTCAAAATCGCAACCCTTGAAAATGCCATCGAGGCCCAGATTCTGCAGTCGGTCCTGGCCGAACGGCAGATTCTCTACCGCATCCAGTCCTACCATGACACCGCCTACGACGGACTGTTTCAGATGCAAAAGGGCTGGGGTGTCCTCTATGCGCTGCCGGAAGACAAGGCCGAGATCGAGGAGATCCTGGAGAGCCTGAGAAGCGGGTGACGGCAATCAAAAAGAGGTTCTCGGTTGGTATCTACTCAAAAACCTCCGGTAATGGATTGCCAAAGGGGCGCCATAGGCGTTTCGGTGGAGCGGTATCGGGCATCTGTGAAGCCGAAATGCCTATGGCGCGGGGCACCAGAGCTTAATGAGGGCATACCATCGGAGACGTCAAGACATTGAATTGACAACCTTCCTTTAGCCGAAAACCGAGACCCGGAAACCCTGTTTTGCTTTGCATTGCGGGTATCGCCCACGTTTGAGTTAAGAAACGTCGCAAATGTACCGATAATCCCTGTGCGGGCTGGGTGCCCGAGTGAACGCCGGGGGCGCTGCCAAGAAAAAAGTTACCAGTTTCCAGTTCACAGTTCACAGTTCCCCGTCGAAGGAAGACGGTCACTTTTTAAAATTGAGTCCCTTCCTTCGCTGTCAACTTTCAGCTGAAAACGGTCAACTATTTTATATGGTTGCTCATCGGTTGATAACTATTCTTGTTTTTTATGATAGCCTCACCGGAGCAAGGTACTGATTGACGGTCTTCCGTCAACCGATAACCGTTAACCGAGAACCGTTTTTGCATGGAAATTCCAACCTACCAGATCCACGCCGTGCTCAGTTCGCTGAGCCGACGCTTGAACTGCCGGAGCGGCGCTGATGGGGCCGGCGGCGGGAGAAACACCGAAGACCGCCGCCTTCAAGGGGTGATTGAACGCGTTTCGCGCAACATTATTGAAAGAATAACCGAGGCCGGCCTCAGCCGGGAAAGAAACGGCGCATGGGAACACCTGCAGAGCAGACGTTCTCATGGCGAGGAGCCATTTATTTTTAAATACAGCATACTGGACCCCAGCGGCCAGCGGCGGCGGCGCACTATCCCCATTGAAGCGGCCAGCCTGCTGCCTGAAAAACGCACCGACCGGAAAAACAGGGGGCCGGACGGCACCCCCTAGACTTCAGGCGGTGGCTTTTTTGGCCGCCTCCCACAAAGCGTCCATCTGGCGGCGTGTCTGCTCCGACAATGCCCGACCGCGTCGGGCCAACTGGGCTTCCATCCAGCGAAATCTCTTTTCAAATTTAGCGATAGCGGCACTGAGGGCAGTGTCGGGCCGAAAACGCGCCAGGCGGGCCACGTTCACCAGTGTAAAGAGCACATCGCCAAATTCCATTTCAACCATTTCAGCGCCGGCGGCATCATTTCCGGTATCGGCCAGGGCCGCCTTCAGTTCTGTCCACTCCTCCTCCACTTTCACCATCACACCTTGCAGGTCATCCCAGTCAAACCCTTCGGCCGCCGCTCGCCGGGATATACGATAGGCGCGGGTCAGCGGCGGCAGACCGGAGCCGACCGCATCCAGAACCGATTGGGTGGCATGATCCCCCTTTTCCTGCCTTTTGATGCGGCGCCACTGCCGGCGGACATCATCGGCGTTGCTGACCCTGCTGTCGGCAAAAACATGGGGATGCCGCCGAATCATCTTTTCCAGGTTGCCGTGGATGACATCCTGCAGATCAAAGGCACCCTCTTCCTCATAGAGCACGGCCAGAAAGGCTACATGAAAAAGGACGTCCCCCAGTTCCTCACGAATATTGGCGATGTCTCCTGACGCAACGGCATCGATCAGCTCGTAGGTCTCTTCGGCGAGATAGGCCGCGATACGGGCGGGGGTCTGCTCGCGGTCCCACGGGCAGCCCTCATCACTCCTGAGCCTTTTTACCAGGGCCGTCAGTGATTCCGGTAGGGCGGCATCACTTTTCAGGCGGGGGGAATGTTCCAAGCTTTTTTGAATGCTTTCAGCTTATCGTCAAACTTTTTCTTCATGTCCTTGGAGATGACCTTGGACATCTCTTTGGATACCGTGACCACGTAAGGCGCGGTAAGCGACTTTTCAAGAACCGGCGCCCCCTTGGGAAGAAATGCGGTCAGCATAACCAGCATGATGGACACGATCAGCAGCCCCTTTACAAGGCCGATTCCCATACCGCAGAATCGGTCGACCCATCCCAGGAAGGCAATTTTTAACAGATACTTGATAATGACGCCGAAAATGCTGATCACCAGAAAGACCGCACAAAAAATGAGGGTAAAGGACAGAATATTGCGGTAGGCAACGTTGGCCATCCAGCGCGACAGCAAGTCGGCGACCCGGGGATAATAGGAATAAGCGGCATAAAAACCCGCCAGCACGGCAACGACGGAGGCAAGCTCTTTGATCAACCCCCTAAACAGCCCCCTTATCAGGCAGAAGCCGACGATGACCACAACAACAATATCAAATGGATTCATAATATTACATAATCTAATCGGCAGCGGATGCGTTTACCGCTGTCCGGCATATTAACGCGGCAGACGGGAAGTGGATCCCCCTGAAATAATCGAGGCTATCAGCGGCTCGGGGGAGAGTCAAGGTGTTTTTAGAACAGGTTTCAAAAGGTTCAAATTGAGATTTGCAATCCTTGAAAGGGGTGTGATAATGAGGTTGACAGCAAAAGAAGGGAATCAACTAAAAAGTGTCAACAGGGAACTGCCGTTATCATGTCCTCACCCATCGAAGATACGGCCGAAGAGCTCACTTTCGCAGACATCGATCTGGCCAGGCAGCTTTTCGGCGAACACAACCGGCACCTGCAGCGGATCGCCGATGCCCTGGACATCCGCATATCCGCCCGCGGCAACACCGTGTTTCTGCGCGGTGACCCCATTTCCGGCAAGCTGGCCCAGAACATCCTGACACAGCTCTACGCGCTGCTTAAAAAACGTTATCCCATTTACCCCAACGATATCGACTACGCCGTACGGGTCCTGAGTGAAGACGACCGCATCAACCTGCAGGACATCTTTCTGGACACCGTCTATATAACGGCCAATAAAAAATCCGTCGCCCCCAAAAGCAGGGCCCAGAAAGAATATATTGACGCCATGCGCAGGTTTGATATCGTCTTCGGCATCGGGCCGGCCGGGACCGGGAAGACCTACCTGGCCATGGCCATGGCCGTGGCGGCGCTTTCAAAAGGCATCGTCAACCGCATTATCCTGACGCGGCCGGCGGTGGAAGCCGGTGAGGCTCTGGGTTTTTTGCCGGGTGATCTGGCCGATAAAATCGACCCTTACCTGAGACCGCTGTACGATGCCCTGCACGATATGATGCGGTTTGAAAAAGCGGCCAGCCTGATGCAGCAGGGCGTCATCGAGGTGGCGCCCATCGCCTTCATGCGGGGACGGACGTTAAATGACTCTTTCGTCATCCTGGACGAGGCCCAGAACACTACCAGTGAGCAGATGAAAATGTTCCTGACGCGCATCGGATTCAATTCGCGGGCGGTGATCACGGGCGATATCACCCAGATCGACCTGCCGGCGGCCAAACATTCGGGGCTCATAGAAGCCAAGGAGATTCTCCAGGGCATCGAGGGCATCAAATTCGTGTTTTTCAGCAAAACCGATGTCATCCGCCACCGCCTGGTTCAGGAAATCATCCGGGCCTACGAGCAGATCGAAAACAACTGAACACACTGATGAAACTGAACAAACGCATTCAAACCGCGGCCGAGCACTTCAATACCAGCAGATCCGTGCGCTGGACCCTGCTGGTGGCGGTAACCGCCATATTCGTCCTGATTCTGCACCCGCGCCTGGTGATAACCACGGTAGACTATAAACTGGGCGACATCGCAGACAGGGACATCAAAGCCCCTCAGGACTTTTTCATCGAAAATCAAACGGCCACCGAAGCCAGCCGGCAGCGGGCCAGGGAGGCCGTGCTGACCGTCTATGACTATGACCCCCAGCTGGCGCAGCGCCTGAGCAAACGGGTAGAGCGCGCCTTTAACCGGGTGCGCCGCGTCATCGAACAGACCGGCGGGGCTTCGGCCACTGAGGCGTCGTCAGCGCAACGTCCGGCAGACAACGACGGCGCTTACGACCGCAGCCCCGGATCGCTGCACGACGAAATCTGGCGCCTGAAGGAACCCTTTCAGGAAACCATTGGTTTTTTTGTCAGCAACGGGGCCTACAAGATTCTGGAAGACGAAAAATTCTCTCCGCATATTGCCGGCCTTATTCAGACCATCGTCACCTCGATTCTCAACCACGGCGTGGTGACCAGCAAAGAGATCCTGCTCAGAGAACCCCACCGCGGCATCATTCTGCGCGATGTGCAGTCCAAAACCGAAAAGGTGGTATCGGACCTGGACCGCTTCTACGGACTTGACAAAGCCCGTGCCACGGTGAGAGAGACCGCCGCCCCCCTGCTCAACACCCTGAGTTACAACCTGCGCAACCTGATCATCGACTTTGCCCAGGCCATGATCCAGCCCAACATCACTCTCAACCGCAACGAAACCATTGAACGCCGCAAACTGGCCGCCGCCAGCGTCAAACCGGTGGTTTCACGGGTCAAGGCGGGCGAAATGCTGCTGCGGGAAGGTCAGCGGGTGGGAGAGGTGCAGCTGCTGGAACTCGAAGCCCTCAAGAGCCAGATTCGCAACCAGCACCTGTTATTCAACAGCCTGGGGGCAGCCGTGCTGATGATCTGCCTGCTGCTGATCAGCTATACGCTGTACTGCTGCCGGGAACGCGATAGCGCGGGGGCGCACAACAAAGATCTGCTGTTTATCGCCTGTGTACTGGTCACCTTCTTCTTGATCACCGGCATATCGGCTTCCCTGGCACAGAGCCTGACGGCCCGGACCGCCTTTTCGGTAACTTCAACCGCGGTGTACTACGGTATCCCCCTGGCCGCCGGCGCCATGACGGTGTGCCTCTTTCTGGGCCTGGACATGGCCGTGTCGTTTGCTCTGGTGCTGAGCGTCTGCGCGGCGCTGCTGCTGCAGAACCGCTTCGCCCTGTTTTTCTATTTTCTGCTCAGCGGGAGCATGGCCGCCTACTGGGTACGTCACAGCCGGGAGCGTAAAATCTTCATCATCGCCGGACTTAAGGTCAGTGTGCTGAACGTGCTGCTGGTGACGGCCCTGAATATCTACCAGGGCAACAGCATCGGGTTTGCCACGGTCTGGGACTGGGGGTTCGCCTTCTCCGGGGGCATCGTCGCAGGTGTCATCACGGCCGGCCTGGCCCCGCTGGTGGAGATGGCCTTCGGATACCGCATGGACATCACCCTGCTGGAACTGGCCAACCTGGATCAGCCCATCCTGCGCCGACTGATGATCGAAGCGCCGGGCACCTACCATCACTCGGTCATCGTGGGGTCCATGGTCGAGGCCGCCGCTTCCGAAATCGGTGCCAATCCCCTCCTGGCCAAGGTGTGCGGCTATTATCACGACATCGGAAAAATAAAAAAACCCCTATACTTCATCGAAAACCAGACCGACGGCAAGAACCGGCACAACAAACTGGCGCCTTCCATGTCCAGCCTGATTCTGATGTCCCACATCAAGGAGGGCGTGGAAATCGCCCGCAAGCACAAACTGGGGCAGGACATCCGTGATGTCATCCAGCAGCACCACGGCACCAGCCTGATCCGCTATTTCTACGAAAAAGCCAAACAACAAAAGGGCGAAGACGCGGTCAACATCGACGATTTCCGCTACCCGGGGCCCAGGCCCCAGACCCGCGAGGCCGGCCTGGTGATGCTGGCCGATGTGGTCGAGGCCTCTTCACGCACACTGGAAAACCCCACGCCGTCACGCATACAGGGCCACGTGCAGAGACAAATCAACCAGGTCTTTTCCGACGGTCAGCTGGACGAGTGCGAACTGACCCTCAAAGACCTGCACAGCATCGCCAAGAGCTTCAACAAGATTCTCAGCGGCATCCATCACCACCGCATCGAATATCCGGAAAATGCAGCCGCGGCCGGAAATGGCCGGGATAGAAAAAAGAATCGCAGAAATGGCAGTCCTGATAGAGAACCGGCAAAACTGCCTGCCGTTGTCGCTGGAAAACATCCGGCAGACGGCACAGGCCATCTTAGACGCCTTGGACAGTCCTGACGCCGAGCTGTCGCTCCTGATTCTCGACGACCACCAGATCGCCGAACTCAACCGGGAGTACCTGCAGCGGGAGGGAGCGACCAATGTGATCGCCTTTCCCATGCGCGAGGGGGACATCGCCCAGCCGCCGACCCCCCTGCTGGGCGACGTGGTCATTTCGGCGGAGACCGCCCGGCGCGAGGCCGTCGAGGCCGACATGGAGGTTTCCCTGCGTTTCGCCCAGTTGCTGGTTCACGGCATCCTGCATCTCTTCGGATACGACCATGAATCCGGGGGGGCCGAGGCCCTGGAAATGGACGCCCGCAGCCATGAACTGCTCAACCGCATCGGTGCCTTTGTAGAAGACCTCGTAGCATAATCCGCCATGACCCCCGTCCGCCTTTCCATCACCAGCTGTTCCGTCGGTCAGACACGCTCCCTGGGAGAGTGCCTCGGCCGGTTGTGCCAACCCGACACCGTGCTGGCGCTCATCGGAGACCTGGGGTGCGGCAAGACCACCCTGGTGCAGGGCCTGGCCAGGGGACTCGACGTGCCCGCGGATTACTACATCACCAGCCCCACCTATACCTGGATCAACGAATACCCCGGGCGGTTGCGCCTGTTTCACGCCGATCTTTACCGCTTGACAGCACCAGAGGAAATAGAGGATATCGGTCTGCCGGAACTCTTCCACGCCGGCGGCACGCTAGCCGTGGAGTGGGCCGACCGCGTTGCGGACCTGCTGCCTGAGGGGCGTCTGTCTCTGACCATGGAAATCGTGGGCGACACCCGGCGGGAGATCACCATCGGGGCCCGCGGCATTGAAATGATCGATATTCTGGATAAACTGAACGCTTGGATTAAGGAGCAAAAATGGGCCTGATCGTACAAAAATACGGTGGAACCTCGGTGGCCGATGTCGACCGCATTCGTCATGTGGCCGGACGGATCATCCAGACCGTGGACCAGGGCCATCGACTGGTGGTCATCTTGTCGGCCATGGCCGGCGTCACCGACAACCTGCTGGAACTGGCCTCCCAGGCAGCTGAAATGCCGGATAAACGGGAACTGGACGTGCTGCTGGCCACGGGCGAGCAGACCACGGCCGCACTGCTGGCCATCACCCTGCAGGCCCGGGGCTACCCCTCCCGATCGCTGCTGGGGTTCCAGGCGGCCGTGCTCACCGATCACGATTTCGGCAACGCCCGCATTCTGGAAGTCGGCACCCGCCGCATCCTGGATCTGCTGGACAAGAGGAACATTGTCGTGGTGGCCGGCTTCCAGGGTTGCGACCTGCAGGGCAACATCACCACGCTGGGCCGCGGCGGATCGGACACTTCGGCCGTGGCCATCGCCGCCGCGCTCAAGGCGGACATGTGTGAAATTTACACAGACGTGGACGGCATTTACACCGCCGACCCCAATGTCTGCAACCGCGCCCGCAAATTGTCCCGGGTCACCTACGACGAGATGCTCAACATGGCCAGCCTGGGCGCCAAGGTGCTGCAGATCCGTTCGGTGGCCTTTGCCAAGAAGTTCGATGTCCCCGTTCACGTACGCTCATCGTTTTCCGAGGAGGAGGGAACCATGGTTGTCAACAACGACGATGCCGGCATGGAGAGTCTGGTGGTCTCCGCCGTCACCCACGATAAGAACGAAGCCCGCATCACCCTGAAAAAAGTGCCGGATCAGCCCGGTATCGCCGCCAAGATCTTTACACCCATCGCCGAAGCCGGCATCGTGGTGGACATGATCATTCAGAACACCCGCGAGGAGGGGGACACGGATCTGACCTTCACGGTACCCAAATCGGACTACGCCCGCGCATTGGAACTGGAGAAAAAAATCGCCGCCGAGATCGGGGCCGAACAGGTTTACGGCGATAAGAATATCGCCAAGATTTCGGTCATCGGCATGGGCATGAAAAACCATTCCGGGGTGGCCTCCACCATGTTCAACACCCTGGCGCGGGAAAACATCAACATCCACATGATCACCACATCCGAAATCCGGATCTCCTGCGTGGTGGATGAAAAATACGCCGAACTGGCCGTCCGCGTATTGCACTCCGCCTTCGGCCTGGATACGGAAGAGGAAAATAATCACTGAAATTGTTAGTGCCTTACTCCAGTAAGGCTATCAGGAAAAATAAAATTTATCAGCCGACATATAAAAAAAAAGTTGAAAGTTGAAAGTTGCCAGTTGACAGGGAAGGAAGGATTCAATTTTATTTCCTTCAACCGGGAACCGAGAACGTGGAACCGGTTTACAGCTGAGGGAAGACTGTCTCCTTTAAAATTGAAACCCCTCCTTTGCTTTCAACTTTCAACTGGTAACTGGTAAACATGAAACGCTTCACCCCCGACCAACTGATCCTGTCCCTGATACTCGCCGGGGGGATCGCGGCACTGGTGCTCTACCGCTACCTTTTCATGTTTTCCTGAGGCAGGACGGCCGCGATCTGATCGGCAATGCGCCGGGCGGCGGTGGTGGGATCGGCGGCATCGCGGATGGGACGTCCGACAACGATGTGATCGGCGCCGGCCGCAACGGCCTCTGCCGGGGTGACGATACGCCGCTGGTCATCTCCGCCGGACCCGGCCGGCCGGATGCCGGGTGTGACGATTTTGAATTGCGCGCCGGCGGCGCCTCTCACTGCGGCCGCTTCCAGCCCAGAACAGATCACACCGGCGCAACCGGCGGCCTGCGCCGCCTGCGCCCGGCGCACCACCTGCCGGGACAGATCGGAAAGGCCCTTCCCAGCACCCTGGCCGGGGGCGGGCCCCTCACTGGTCAGCACCGTGACGGCGAGAATCCCGACCCGACCGCCGCCCCCTGCCACGGCGGCCTCCAGCATGCGCCGCCCCCCGGCGCAGTGCACGGTCGTGTAGGCCACCCCCAGCCCCGCCATGGCCGCCACGGTGCGCCGCACCGTTTCCGGGATGTCGTGCAGCTTGAGATCGAGGAAAACCGCGGCCCCGGATTTGCGGCGCACGTATTCGACCACCGTCGGCCCTTCACGCACGAACAGCTCCAATCCCACCTTGAACATGCCCACGCGTCCTGACAGGGTCTCCACATAAGGCCTGGCCGCCTCCAGGCCCGGAACGTCCAGAGCGAAAATAATGTAATCTGCCGGGGGTCTCCTCTCTTTCGTCTGTTTCGTTTGTCTCGTCATTCCGTCCTTATAATCTGCATTAATCTGCGGAACCTGGGGATAGGTTTCGTCTGTTTCGAAAATCATTGGAATACAAACCTGAAAATGTTATAATCATTATTTTGAGAGTTTGTCGAGAACCTAAAATCGAGAACCGTCGGCAATGAAAATAACCGAACAGCAGCAGCTTCTACTGCGCGAGTTGCCCGGAGTCGATCGTCTGCTGGAGATGGCGATTTCCGACAGCGAGCTGTCCGCAGCGCCCCGGGAAACCGTGACGCGCTGCACACGCCAGGTAATCGCAGAACTGCGCCGATCCATTCTGGGAGCGGACACGGCCATCGAGCGGGCGGACCTCGCGCCGGAACGGGTCTTCGACACCCTTCGCCGAACGGTGAAGGCGCACCTGGCACCCCGCCTGGTGCGCTGCATCAACGCCACCGGCGTGGTGGTGCACACCAACCTGGGGCGCTCCCTGCTGGCAGCGGAAGCTCTGGAAAACGTTGGTCACATCGGCGGGCATTATTCCAACCTGGAGTTCGACCTGCGGCGCGGCCGGCGCGGCTCACGCTACAGCGCCGTGGAGGACCTGATCTGTGAAATCAGCGGCGCCGAGGCCGCCATGGTGGTCAACAACAACGCCGGGGCCGTGCTGTTGTGTCTGGAAACCTTGGCCCGCGGCCGGGAAGTCGTCGTTTCGCGGGGAGAGTTGGTCGAAATCGGCGGCGCCTTCCGCATCCCCGACGTGATGACCAAGAGCGGCGCCGTGTTGAGGGAAGTGGGCACCACCAACCGCACCCACCTGCGGGATTACCGCGGCGCCATCGGTGACGACACCGCCCTGCTGCTCAAGGTGCACGCCAGCAACTACGCCGTGGTGGGGTTCACCGCCGAGGTGTCCCTGGAGGACATGGTGGCCTTGGGCAGCGAGACGGGGCTGCCAGTCATGCAGGACCTGGGCAGCGGTACCTTCATCGATCTTTCCCAATACGGACTGGCACCCGAACCCACGGTGCAGGCCTCGGTGCAGGCCGGTGTGGACCTGGTCACCTTCAGCGGCGACAAACTGCTGGGCGGGCCCCAGGCCGGCATCATCGCAGGAAGTCGCGAACTGGTGGACCGCATCAAACAGAACCCGCTGACCCGCGCACTGCGCATCGACAAGCTGACCCTGGCTTCCCTGGAAAGCACCCTGAGCCTCTACCGAGACCCCCAGCGAGCGGTGGAACGTATCCCCACGCTGAAGATGCTGACCCGCTCCTACGAAGACACCGACCTTGCGGCCCGCGCCTTGGCAGAGAAACTGCAGTCCCTGGAGAGCCGCCGCCTGCACATCGATCTGGTGGACCGGCCGTCCCGTGCCGGCGGCGGATCGCTGCCCCTGCTGGATCTTCCCAGCCGCTGCCTGGCCATGCATATCGATGATTTTTCCGCCGCTCGCATCGAAAAGCGTCTGCGCGGCGGACGCCCGCCCATCATCGGCCGCATCGAAGACAACCGGTTTCTCATGGATCTGAGAACCGTACAGGACGACGAACTCGATCTCATAACCACCGCAGTACGACAACTGCTGCAAGAGGAAACTCCATGACTGACCGCCCGACCCCACCGACACCGGATTTTCCCGTGCACCGCAG
>CAYUAQ010000071.1:0-22538 GCA_964442705.1 uncultured Desulfobacteraceae bacterium | reverse complement strand
GCCCTGGCCCAGCAGGCCGAGGTCATGCTGCCGGACGAGGCCACCTCCAACCTGGACATCAACCACAGCCTGGCGCTGCTGAACCTGGCCGCACGCCAGGTTCGTGAAAAGAAAATAACCATCCTGGCCACCTTTCAGGACATCAACCTGGCGGCCGCCTTCTGCAGCCACCTGATCTTCATGCACAGCGGCACCATCGCCGCCCTGGGCCCCACCGACGAGGTGCTCGACGCCGACATCTTTCGGCGCCTCTTCGGTGTCCGCGCCAAGGTCTACTTCGAACCCTACACCGCATCCAAGCAGGTGGTCTTCAAGCCCACGGAGGAACATCATGCGCCTGCTGACTAGTCTGGCACTTTCGGCGCTGCTGGCCCTTTCGGCCCAGGCCGCCGATTTCTCGCTGCAACCAAACGGCACCATTGTCGATCAGGCCGGACGTCGCATCGTAGTCAAAAAACCCTTCACGCGCGTCCTCTCGCTCTACGCGGCGCACACCGAAAACCTGTTCGCCCTGGGGCTTGGTGATGCGCTGGTGGGCGTCTCGACCCACGAGGACTTCCCGCCGCAAGCCACGCGCAAGCCGGTTTTTTCCTACCACGACGACGCCGAGAAGTTCCTGGCGGCCGCCCCGGACCTGGTGCTGGTGCGGCCCATGATCGACCGCGGCTATCCCGAGCTGATGCGGCGCCTGGAGCACAGCGGGATCACGGTGGTCTCCCTGCAACCGGGCACCGTGGTGGGCATGAAGACCTACTGGCGCATCCTGGGTCTGCTGGGCGGACGGCGGGCCGCGGCCGAAAAGATGATCACCGCCTTCGAGCGCGCCGTGACAGCGTTTAAAGCGATTTCTAAGGGCGTCACCTCCAAGCGTGTGTATTTCGAGGCCATTCACCGCAAGATGAAAACCTTCACTCCCGCCTCTATGGCCATTTTCGTTCTGGAGACCGCCGGCGGTGTCAATGTGGCCGACGACGCTCGTGCGGTCCACGGCACCAACATCGCGGCCTACGGCAAGGAGCGCATCCTGGCGCATGCCCAGGAAATCGACGTCTACCTCTCCCAGAAGGGTCCCATGAACCGCGTGAGCATCGAGACCATCACCCGTGAACCGGGTTTTGCCGTCATCCGGGCCGTGAAACAGGGGCAGGTTTACATCGTGGAGGAGAGCATCGTGTCACGCCCCACCACGCGACTGTTGCTGGGGATTAACCGCATCGGCGGTATTCTCTATCCGCGGCGCTTCGCCGAACGCGGCAGGCAAATCCTGAAACAGACAGGGTTTTTCCAACTCCCATGAAAACGACCGTCAAAGCCATCGTCATCGCCGGAACGCGCAGCGGGGCCGGCAAGACCACCGTCACCCTGGGGATGATGGCGGCTCTGCGGCGGCGTGGGCTGCGGACGGCGCCCTTCAAGGTGGGCCCAGACTTCATCGACCCGGGCCACCACCGCCGCGTCACCGGCCGGGTCAGCCGTAACCTGGACGGCTGGATGCTCAGCCGCCGGACCAACCGGGAGATCTTCCAGCGGCATGCCGCCGGCTGCGACGTGGCCGTCATCGAGGGGGTAATGGGCCTTTTCGACGGCTTCAGTGGCAGCAGCGAAGACGGTTCCACGGCCCAGATGGCCAAGTGGCTGGGCGTACCGGTGCTGCTGGTGGTGGACGCCGCCAGCATGGCCCGCAGCGCCGCCGCCCTGGTGATGGGCTTCGAGTCCTTCGACCCGGAACTTTCCTTTGCCGGTGTGCTCTTCAACCGGCTTGGAAGCCCGGAGCACCTGGAATACCTGCGCCAGGCGTTAAAGGGCCACGTGCGCACGCCCTGCCTGGGCGGCCTGCTGCGCCGCCAACGGGTGCACATCCCTGAGCGCCACCTGGGGCTGGTCACCGGCGAGGATCACCCCCTGAGCGCCGACATGCAGGCGCAGCTGGCGGACCTGGTGGAATCGTCGATGGACTTGGACAGGCTGCTGTTCCGCCTGCCCGAAGTGCCCGTGGCCTGCGCATCGCCGTCCCGGGACCCGTCGCCGGCACGAGCCCGGGTTCCCATCGCCGTGGCCCGCGACAACGCCTTCTGCTTCTACTACCCGGAGAACCTGGAGCTGCTGGAGGCCGCCGGCGCCGAACTGCGGTTCTTTTCGCCCCTTGAAAGGGACACACTGCCCCCCGGCACGGCCGGGCTATACCTGGGTGGCGGGTACCCGGAACTGTACGCCGCCGAGTTGTGCGGAAACCGGCGCCTGCGCGAGCAGATCAGGGTGGCCGCCCAAGAGGGTATGCCCATCTACGCCGAGTGCGGCGGGTTCATGTACCTTTGCCGGGGCATCGAAGATCTCGAGGGTAAACGCTTCGACATGTGCGGCTGCTTCGCCTTTGAGGCCCGCATGGCCCGGCATCTGCGCGCCCTGGGGTACCGCGAAATCCGGCTGCACCGGCACGGCATCCTGGGACCGGCCGGCACACGGGTCCGGGGACACGAGTTTCACTATTCCGACATTGGGGGCGACGATCCGCAGGCCGACACGCTCTACGATGTCTCCGACCGCGGTGGGCACTACCGCAGCCGCGAGGGATTTCTCGTCAACCGCACCCTGGGGAGCTACTTTCACCTGCACTTCGCCAGTTGCCCGACGGTGGCCGCGGCCTTTGTGGACAGCTGCCGAAATTACCAAGGGGAAAACGATCGCCATGAGACCTGAAGACATCGAACAGCGCAGTTTCGCCATCATCGACGCCGAGGCCGGAGAACATGGCCACCCGCCGGACCGTTGGCCCATCGTGCGTCGCATGATTCACACTTCGGCCGATTTCGAATACCTCGCATCGGTCCGCTTTCACCCCCTGGCCGTTTCCCGGGGCATTTCCGCCATCCGCGCCGGCCAAGATATCGTCACCGACACCAACATGGCCCGGGTGGGCATTCGCAGCGCCCTGCTGAAGCCTTTCGGCGGCAACGTGCACTGCCTGATGACCGACCCACAAGTGGCGGCCGAGGCCGCCGCCAGCGGTCGCACCCGCGCCGCCGTGGCCGTAGAAGCCGCCGTGAAACGGATGGCCGGCGGCATCTACGTGGTGGGCAACGCCCCCACGGCCCTGCTGCGGCTCATCGAGCTGATCCAGGCAGGCAGCGCCTCACCAGCCCTGGTGGTGGGTCTGCCCGTAGGATTCGTCAACGCGGCCGAATCCAAGGCCGCCTTGGCCAAACTCGACGTCCCTTTCATCACCAATATCGGCCGCAAGGGCGGCTCCAACGTGGCGGCCAGTGTTGTCAACGCCCTGGCACTGATGGCGCAAGAAAGGAAGTAACCATGACCGCACAGAGCAAACACGGCATTTTGTATGGCATCGGGGTAGGACCCGGTGACCCGGAGCTGGTCCCGGTCAAGGCCGCTCGGCTGCTGGCGCAGGTGGATACCGTCTACACGGCGGCCTCCACCAAGAACCGTTACAGCCTGGCGGTGCGCATCGCCCAGCGCTACATACCGGACACCACCCGCGTCGAAATGCTGCACTTCCCCATGACCACGGACCGAACGGAAAAAGAACGTGCCTGGCGCCGCAATGCCGAACAGATCATCGACGCCGTGGAAGCCGGCCGACGGGTGGCCTTTCTCACCCTCGGTGATCCGCTGACCTACTCCACCTACGGTTACGTGCTGCGCTACATCCGCAGCCACGCGACGCACCTTGCAGTGGAGACCGTGCCAGGCATCACCTCTTACCAGGCGGCCGCGGCCTGCCTCAACGTGCCGCTGGTGGAAGGCGAGGAGTCCCTGCTGCTGGTTTCCGGTGCTCAGGGGGGCGACCGCCTGCGGGGCCTTTCGAAAAAGCCCGAAACGGTGGTCTTTCTGAAGGCCTACCGCAACGTGGCGGACATCAGCGCGGCCCTGGCGGAAAGCGGCGGTTACGAGCACCGCGTGGGCATATCGCGCTGCGGCCAGCCCGATCAGGAGATCATCGAGGACATCGAGATCCTGAAGGCCAAACGGCCCGACTACTGGACCCTGATCATCGCCAAGCGGAAGAAACCCAATGGGCCGTTCCCGGGCTAAGCCTCGCTACCGCGCCCTGGCCGTCTCGCTGATCTTGGCCCTGGCCATGCTGCTGGCCGGCGTGACCTGGATCGACGGCGTGACTTGGCCGCGGGTGGCGATCCGGCTGCTGTGGCCGCTGGCCCGCCTGCTCTTTTTCATCACGGCCGGGCTGGCCCTGGGCCAGGTCATCGAGGCCTCGGGCTGGACACGGCACCTGGCCTTCGTGGCCGGGCCGCTTTTCCGTTTCGGCCACCTGGGCAGCTGCTGCGGTGCGGCCTTCACCACGGCCTTTTTCTCCGGCGCGGCGGCCAACGCCATGCTGCTGGAATTCTACCAGGAGGGCCGCATCAGCCGCACAGAGCTGTTCCTGACCAACCTGGTCAACCAGCTGCCGGCCTTTTTCCTGCATCTGCCGACCACCTTTTTCATCGTCATACCCCTGACCGGGTGGGCCGGCGGCCTGTATTTCATCCTGACCTTTCTGGCGGCCCTGTTGCGCACGGCCGCCTTTCTGGTGTACGGTCACCTGCGGTTGCCATCGTGCGAGACGCGAGGGGCGCAAACGCGTGCAACGGCCGTCCGGGTTCCCAAGCGGCCCTCTGAATCGATCCTGCAGGGGCTGCGCCGCAAGCTGCCGACGCGCCTCACCGGTGTGCTCGTCTTCGTGGTGCCCATCTACGTAGCCGTTTTCATGGTGAATGCCGCCGGCCTGTTTACGCTGCTGCAGCACCGACTGGCCGATTTTGTGGCCACACGCTTCATCCCCATGGAGGCCCTTTCGCTGGTGGTGCTGAGCTTTGCAGCCGAGTTCACCTCCGGTTTCGCCGCCGCCGGGGCGCTGCTGGAATCCGGCGTGCTGACCGTCAAGCAGGCTGTCATGGCCCTGCTGATCGGCAATGTCGTGGCTTTCCCTATCCGGGCGCTGCGGCATCAGCTGCCGCGCTACGTGGGTATCTTTTCGCCCAAAATGGGCACCCAGCTGCTGCTGCTGGGACAGGGGTTTCGTATCCTGAGCCTCGTCCTGGTGGGGATCGTCTACTGGGTGGTTGTTTGAAAAAACAGGTATCAACGGTCAGGTATCGGGGAAATACGGTGGTTATAGCGTCGAAGCTGAAACCTGACAGCTGAGACCTGACGGCGTGATTATGAAACGAGGGGAAAACAGAAAACTTCGAACCGGGTTCACCACCGGAACCGCGGCCGCCGCCGCGGCCAAGGCCGCCATGACCTGCCTGCTGGCCGGCACCTGTCCCGACCGGGTGCGCGTGCGACTGTTGACGGGAATGGAGCTGTCGATCCCCGTGGAAAGCGTTCGAAGGATCTCCCATGAACGCGCCGTGGCCCGGGTCGTCAAGGATGCCGGAGACGACCCCGACGTCACCCACAGGGCCCTCATCGGCACCCGCGTGACGCTGCTGGACGGTTCCGGCCACGACCCCGATGCGGTGCTGATCGAGGGCGGCCCGGGTGTGGGACGGGTGACCAAGGCGGGTCTGGACGTGCCGCCGGGTGAGCCGGCCATCAATCCCGGCCCGCGTGCCATGATCCGGCAAGCCGTGGCCGATGTCCGCCGCCGAAACGGCCGAAGATGCCCCGTGTCGGTGCAGGTGTTCGTTCCCCGGGGGGAGGAGCTGGCCCGCAAAACCCTCAATGCGCGCCTGGGCATCCTGGGTGGCATCTCCATCCTGGGCACCACTGGTCTTGTGCGGCCCATGTCTCACGAGGCTTACCGGGCCACCATCCGCAAGGCCATGGACGTGGCCCGCGCCGCGGGAATCCGCGCCCCGGTACTGACCACCGGCCGGCGCAGCGAGCGTTTCGCCCAGCGCCTGCGACCGGAATTGCCGGAGGAGGCCTTTGTGCAGATCGGGGATTACTTCGCGTTTTCCCTGCAGTGCGCCGCCGACCGCGGTTTCGACGGCGTCGTCCTGGCGGTCTTTTTCGGCAAAGCCGTCAAGATGGCCCGCGGCGTACCCCACACCCATGCCGCCAAATCCCGGCAGAGCCTGGCGCAGCTGGCTGACTGGACCTTGGTAGAGACCGGTGACGCCGGGCTGGCCGAAGCGGTGCGCGGCGCCAACACGGCGCGGCACGCTTTCGACATGCTCCATCCCGAACACGTTGCCGTGGTCCACCGGGTGGGCCTCCAGGTGGTGGCCGTTGCCCGGCGTTTTTCAAAAGCGAAACTGGCCGTACATTGCGTGATCTTCGGATTCGACGGCCAAATCATCTTCGACAGCAGAGAGCGCTCATGAGCACAACGCAAGCACCCCTTGCCGTCTCCGTGGTGGGGATCGGCATGGGCCCCGAAGACCTGAGTGAACACCAGCGTTCGGTCATCCGCCGGGCCGACCTGCTGGTGGGTGGCCGGCGACAGCTCTCCTTTTTCCGCGACCTGTCGGTCGAAACACTGGAAATCGACCGCAACCTGGACGCGCTGGTCGCACAAATCGAAAAATGCATGGACCGGCGCAAGGTGGTCGTGCTGGCCTCGGGAGACCCGCTCTTCTACGGCATCGGGGCTCTTCTGACCCGCCGTCTGGGGCGCCGGCGGGTGCAGGTCCTTCCCAATGTCACGGCCGCTGCGGCGGCCTTTGCGCGCATCGGTGCGCCCTGGCGGCAGGCGGCCGTGGTGAGTCTGCACGGCCGCCGCGGGCACCTGGATCTGCTCACTGCCCTGCGCGAAAAGCCGTTGGTGGCGGTCTACACCGACCCGGACAGCACCCCCGGACGGGTGGCCCGCCTGCTGCTCGAGCGCGGTGTGGACGACGTCGACATGTGTGTCTGCGAGGACATGGGACTGCCCACCGAAAGAATCCGCTGGATGGAATTGGACCAGGCGGCACGCAAGGTCTTCAGCGACCTCAACGTGGTCCTCTTCCGGCAGCGGGAGACAACGACGACGCCCGGCCACCTGGGTTTGCCGGACGCTTTCTTCGCACACCAGCAGGGGCTGATCACCAAGGCCGAGGTTCGCGCTGTGACCCTGGCCCGCCTGGAGCTGCAGCCCGGGCAAATCCTCTGGGACCTGGGGGCCGGCAGCGGTTCGGTGGCCTTGGAGGCCTCCCTGCTCCTTCGCAACGGCGCGGTGTGGGCCGTGGAGAAGGACCCCGCACGCATCGCTCACATCGAAGCCAACCGCCGCAAACTGCGGGCCTGGAACGTGGGCATCCTGCAGGCCGACCTGCCCTGGGGTCTGGAGAAACTGCCTGACCCGGACCGGGTCTTCATCGGCGGCGGCGGCCGGCGCCTGCCGGACATCATCGCCGCGGCCGCCCGACGCCTGCCCACCGGCGGTCTCCTGGTGGTCAACGTCATCCTGCTGCAGAGCCTGCAGGCTGCCCTCGAGATGCTGAAACAGGAGGGATTTGGCGTGGGCGTGGTTCAGCTGCAGGTCAACCGGCAGCGCACCATGGCCGGCGGCATCCGTCTGGCCGCCGAAAACCCGGTGTTCATCCTGTGCGCCCGACGCCAACCGCGAGAGGAAAACGCGCATGCAAAATGAAAGCCCAAAGCGCCACACGATCCGTTTCGTGGGCGCCGGACCCGGCGACCCGGATCTCATCACGGTCAAGGGGCGCCGGGCCCTGGAACGCGCCGACCTGGTGATTTTCGCCGGCTCGCTGGTCCCCGAGGCCGTGCTGCGTTGGACCCGGTCGACGTGCGAGCGCGTCGACAGCGCCCCGCTGCACCTGGACGACATCGTGGCCCGCATGAAAATCGCCTACCGGGCAGGGAAACGGGTCGTGCGCCTGCACACCGGCGACCCCAGCCTCTACGGCGCCGTCTTCGAGCAGATGGCGGCCCTGGCGGCCGACGGCATCCCCTATGCCGTCATTCCCGGGGTCACGGCCGCTTTCGCCGCCGCCGCCGCCCTGGGCATCGAGTACACCCTGCCGGAGGTGTCCCAGACCCTGATCCTGACGCGCATGGCCGGACGCACACCGGTGCCCGAGAGCGAAGACCTGGCGCGCCTTTCCGCCCACCGGGCCAGCATGGCCATCTACCTGTCCATGGCCATGGTGGACCGCGTCCAGCGGGTGCTCTCGGAACAGTATGGCCCGAGCGCGCCCTGTGCCGTGGTCTATCGCGCCAGTCACCCCGATGAGAAAATCGTGCGCACGATCATCGGGCGGCTGGCCGAAACCGTACGCGCCGAAAATATCACCCGCCAGGCCATCATCGTGGTGGGAAAGGTCCTTTCCGTGTCCGTTGACCGGCTGGAGAAACGGTCGCGGCTCTATGACAAACACTTTGCCCACGGGTTCCGCAGCCATGACGACACTTGAGAAGCCGCCGCTGGCGGTGTGGGCCATCACGCCCGGGGGCCTGTCGCTGGCACTGGCAGTCTGCCGCCGCCTGCCGGACACGTTCCTGTACTTCGCCGAGCGCCTGGCCGCCTCGGTGAACCTGTCCCCGGACCGGCGGCAGGGGTTCGACCGCCTGCGGCCGACGATGGCAGAGAACTTCACCGCCCACAGGGGACACGTTTTCGTCATGTCCACTGGCATCGTTGTGCGCACCATTGCCCCCCTGCTCGAGAGCAAGACCTGGGACCCGGCCGTGGTGGTGGTCGACGAGGCCGGCCGCCACGCCATCAGCCTGGTGTCCGGCCACATCGGCGGGGCCAACGCCCTGGCGGCTTGCGTAGCCCGGGCCGTGGGCGCCGAGCCGGTGATCACCACGGCCACGGACGTCAACGCGCTGCCGGCGATCGATGTCATGGCGGTGGAAAAGCGCCTCTTCATCGAAAACCCCGAAGCCATCCGGCACGTCAGCATGGCCTTGCTGGAGAAGAGGCCGCTGGGGCTGCACGACCCCTTCGGGTTGTTTGACGGCCTTCTTCCCGGCGCCGTGCCCGTCGAACCCGCCCGAGACCCGGCCGCGGCCCTTGCCGGGCTGCAGCCGGCTGTTTTCGTGGATGACCGCGTGGTGGATCTTCCGGAAAAGACCCTGGTGCTGCGTCCCGCCTGCCTGGTGGTGGGTGTGGGCTGCAACCGGCACACCCCGGCAGACGAGATCCACGGCTTCATCCTGGCGGTGCTCGCTGACGCGCGCCTGAGCCCGGCCAGCGTGGACTGCCTGGCCAGCGTGGATCTCAAACGGAACGAAGCAGGCCTCCTTTCCACGGCCCGGCAACTGCACCTGGAAATCCGCTTTTTCAGCCGTGCGCAGCTCGCGGAGATCGAAAACATTCAATCGCCATCGGAAATGGTGCAAAAACACATAGGAGTGCAAAGCGTATGCGAAGCAGCAGCCCTCAAGGCGGCCCTGCGGGGAACACTGATCGTACCCAAGCGCAAAACCCCCAACGTGACCGTGGCGGTGGTGCGCAGAAGCTCTATATCGTAGGCATCGGCCCCGGCGGCCTCGAACACCTGTCGCCCAGGGCCCGGAAGGTCCTGCGCCGCGTGGACGCCGTGGCCGGCTACACCACCTACATCGACCTCGTGCGGCCCATCATCGAGGGCAAGACCATCATCCGCACGGCCATGAAAAAGGAGATCCGGCGTGCCGAAGAGGCCATCGACACGGCCCTTGCAGGCACCTCCTGCGCCATGGTATCAAGCGGGGATGCCGGCATCTATGCCATGGCCGGCCTGGTGCTGGAGCTGTGCCGCCGGCGCAACATCGCCATCACCGCAGCAGGATGCACACCGGCGGCGACGGCGGGTAAAAGCCTGGAAATCGAGGTTGTGCCGGGCATCCCCGCGCTGTGCGCCGGCGCCGCCCTGCTGGGGGCGCCGTTGACCCACGATTTTGCGGTCATCAGCCTCAGCGACCTGTTGACCCCCTGGGAAATTATCGAGAAGCGGCTGGAGGCCGCCGCCGCCGCCGATTTCGTCATCGTGCTCTACAACCCCCGCAGCCGAAAGCGGAACTGGCAGCTCGAGGCGGCCTGCCGCATCGCCCTGCGGCACCGCTTGCCGCAGACGCCGGCGGGCATCGTCAGCCGGGCGGCCCGCGCGGGGCAGAGCGTGCATATCGTACCCCTGGCAGACCTGCCTGCGGCGGCCGTGGACATGCAGACCATCGTCTTCATCGGCAACAGCACGACATTTGCTTACGGCGACCTCATGGTCACGCCTCGGGGGTACACGCAAAAATACGGGAAGCGCAAGGGGCAAAGGCACAAAGGCACGAGGGGGCAAGGAGAAGGCGCGATATGATTATCCGGGACAGGTGTTGGTTCTGATGAGACAAAATCCATTTCAAGCGCGCGCACCTTCGTCACCCGCCGTGTGCCTGTCGGTGCTGGGTACCGGCTCGGACGTGGGCAAGAGCGTCGTGGTGACGGCCATCTGCCGGATTCTCGCCAACCAAGGGCTGCGCGTGGCGCCGTACAAGGCCCAGAACATGTCCAACAACTCCGGCGTGACGCCCGAGGGCCTGGAAATGGGGCGCGCCCAGATCGTGCAGGCCGAGGCGGCGCGGGTGGTGCCCCACGTGGACATGAACCCCATCCTGCTCAAGCCCACCAGCGAGGTGGGTTCCCAGGTGGTGGTGCTGGGAAAGGCGCTTTCCAACCAGACGGCCGCCGACTACCACCGTAAGAAACGCGTGCACTGGGAAACCGCCTGCCAGGCCCTGGACCGGCTGCGACGCACCTGCGACGTGGTCGTCATGGAAGGGGCCGGCTCCTGCGCAGAGGTCAACCTCATGGCCCACGATCTGGTCAATCTCTCCATGGCGGCTTACGCCGGTGCGCCCGTGATCCTGGTAGGCGACATTCACCGCGGCGGCATCTTCGCCCAGATGGTGGGCACCCTGGCCTGCCTGCCGCCCGAAGATGCCCAGCGCATCCGCGCGCTGCTGATCAACCGTTTCCGGGGCGACCTCGCGCTTTTTTCGGACGGCGTCGAATGGCTGCGCCGGCGCACCGCACGGCCCGTGCTGGGCGTGCTGCCATGGTTCGACCACATCCGCATCGAGGCCGAGGACTCGGTGGTCATCGAAAAACCGCGGCCATCCTCCCCTGCGGCCGGAAACGGCCCGCGAATCGCCGTCCTGCGGCTGCCCCACATCTCCAACTTCACGGATTTCGATCCCCTGGAAAGCGTGGACGGCCTGCAGGTGATCTACCTGCAGGATCCCTGCGACCTGTCCGGCTTTGCGGCCGTCATCCTGCCCGGTTCCAAGAACACGCGCTCCGACCTGGCCTGGCTGCGGCGCTGCGGCTGGAACGGCCGGCTGAAAGACTACCAGCGGGCCGGCGGGCACGTGCTGGGCATCTGCGGCGGCTACCAGATGATGGGCTGCAGCGTGGAGGACCCCGACGGTTTGGAGGGCCGGCCGGGAAAAAGCGACGGCCTGGGCCTGCTGCCCGTGGAAACCGTGCTGCAGGCGCCAAAGACCACCACCGTAACCGATTTTTCCTGGAACGGCGCGGCCGGCAGCGGCTACGAGATCCACATGGGCCGCACCCGCCTGCTGGGCGGCCGCCCCCTGCTGAAGGTCCACCGGCGCAACGGCGCCGCCTGTTCCGAAGCCGATGGCTGCCTGGATGCCGCCAGCGGCGCCATGGGGACATATTTGCATGGATTTTTCGACAATCCGGATGTAACCCGTAAATGGCTCGAAACCATCGGACTGTCGCACATCCGGGTGGACAACGAAATGGGGCTCGCCGCCCGCGACCGGCAGTACGACCTGCTGGCCGAACACTTCGCCCGGTACATCGACACCGACCTGATCCGCCAACTGTTATCCGGGGAAAGACTGCCATGAAACCAACCTGCCTGGTCATCGGCGGCTGCCGCAGCGGCAAGAGCACCCACGCCCTGGCACTGGCCGAAGCCTGTCCGGGTGACCGCCGACTGTTTGTGGCCACCTGCCGGCCCACCGACGACGAAATGAGACACCGGGTGGCGCGCCACCGCCGGGATCGTGACCCCCGGTGGCAGACCCTGGAAGAGCCGCGGGCCGTCGCCGAAGCATTGCTGACCCAAAGCCCGCGTCAGGATGTTATCCTGCTGGACTGTCTGACCCTGTGGATCAGCAACCTGCTGCTGGACCATGGCGATGAAGACTTCGTTAACCGGCAGGTGGAGGAGCTGGCTCATGTACTGGGACAGGTCTCCTGCCCGGTGTTCCTGGTGACCAACGAGGTGGGCGCCGGCATCGTTCCCGAAAACGACCTGTCCCGTCTCTTCAGGGACTGCGTCGGTTTTGCCAACCAGCGTATCGCCGCCGCAGTCGGCAAGGTGGTCTGGATGGTGGCTGGCATACCGGTGATCATCAAGGGGAAATCGTCGTGAAGCGGTTGATAGGCGCCCTGCAGTTCATGACCACCCTCCCACTGGGCAAACCGCTGCAGCTGGACGCGGCTGGCATGGCCCCCTTTTTCCCGGTGACCGGGCTGCTGCTGGGCCTGACGACGGCCCTGGCGGACGTGGCCTTCTGCCGCCTGTGGCCGCCGGCGACGGCCGCCGTGATGGACGTGCTGCTGCTTATCGTGCTGAGCGGCGCCCTGCACCTGGACGGCCTGGCGGACACCGCCGACGGCATTTTCAGTCACCGGGGCCGTGAACGCGCCCTGGAAATCATGAAAGACAGCCACGTGGGCGCCATGGGACTGGTGGCCATCGTGGCCGTGCTGGGCGTAAAGGCCGCCGGGCTGGCCGCCATCATGGAAAACCGTTTCCTGATGCTGACGGCCATACCGGCCCTTGCGCGCTCCGGCATCCTCTTGGCCATGCGCACCCTGCCCTACGGCCGTCCCCAGGGCGGACTGGGCAGGCCCTTCTTCGAAAAACCGCTTTCCCTGAAATCTCTCTGGACTGTTCTGCCGCCGGCGGGCCTGGCCCTGGCAGCCGGGCTGCGCGGACTGGCGGTATGCGCCGGCTTCGTGCTGATCACGTTCGGACTCACCCGCTTTTACCGCCGGAAGCTGGGCTGCGTCACCGGCGACATGCTGGGAGCCATGATCGAGGTCAGCGAAGCCTTTCTCTTTCTACTGGCCGCAGTGGGGAGCTGATATGAGCACATCTTTATTGCCAGGGGTATTGCCGGCCGCTTTTGCCCTGGACCTGCTGCTGGGAGATCCCCCCTGGCTGCCCCACCCCGTTCGCTGGATGGGCCGTGCCATCGAGTGGGCCGAGCCGCGGTTCCGGCGAGTGGCGGCGTCGCCGGTGCTGTCCGGAGGACTGTTCACCGCCGCGCTGGTCACCGCCACCTGGCTCCTCACCTATGGGTTGCTTCGCCTGGCCGCGGCCCTGCACCCTGCTGCGGGCACTTTCCTGGAAATCATTTTGCTGTACTACTGCCTGTCGGCCCGCAGCCTGGCTGCAGCGGCCGCCGAAGTGCTCTGCATCCTGGAAACCAAGGGTCCGGCCGCCGCTAAAATAAGACTTCCCATGCTCGTGGGAAGGGATGTCAGTACGCTGGATGCCGCCGGTATCCGGCGCGCCCTGGTGGAGACCGTGGCCGAAAACTTCGTGGACGGCGTGGTCAGCCCCCTGTTTTACGCCGCCCTGGGCGGGGCACCGCTGGCCATGGCCTACAAGATGGTCAACACCCTGGATTCCATGGTGGGCTATAAAAACGAACGCTACGCGGATTTCGGAAAAGTCTCGGCACGGCTGGATGACGTTGCCAACTACCTTCCCGCCCGGCTGGCGGTGCCCGCCATCGCCGCAGCGGCCGGCTTTCTGGGGGCACCGGCCGCTCGCTCCCTCGGCACGGCCTTCAAGGAGGGCCGTCATCACACCAGCCCCAACGCCGGCTATCCCGAAGCGGCCTTTGCCGGTGCCCTGGGTGTCCGCTTGAACGGCCCCAACACCTATGGCGGGCGGCTGGTGGAAAAACCCTGGCTGGGTGCCGCTTTTCCCGATCCCGGGCCTCGGCAGGTACGCCGTGCCTGCGACCTGATGTGGCTGGCGTCATTGCTGTGGCTGGGCGCCAGCCTGCTGATTCAGGTGGTCCGGATGTACGCGGGGGGATTTTGAAGCCCTCCCTGAAAAAACGTTTTGCCTTCAGGCTGGCGACCACGTCCTTTGTCTATCCCGCCACCTGGGCCGACAACATTCGCCGGTTGGCGCCCCTGGTGGATGAAATCGAGCTGCTCTTTTTTGAAAGCGGCCCCGGCAGTCTGCCGTCCCCCGACGATATTACCGAGATGAAACGCTGTGGCCGGGAAGGCGACGTCGGATTCAACGTGCACCTGCCCCTGGATGTCTGCCTGGGCGACCTCGATGCCGGGCGCCATCGGCAGGCGGTCGGTAGGATAATCCGCCTCATCGGCCTGTGCCGACCGCTGACCCCTACCAGCTACACCCTGCACCTTCCGGCAGCAAAATGCCCCGGGAACAGCCCCTGCTGGGAATCGTGGCGCCGGCGGTGCCGTGCGGGTATCGAAGCACTGCTCAGTGGGGGGGTTGACCGCCGTCTGTTGGCCGTCGAAACCCTGATTTACCCGCCTTTTGAAAGGGTGCAAGACCTGGTTGCCGATTACGGCCTTTGCGTGTGCCTGGACATGGGGCACCTGCTGATGTGCGGGCAGGACCCGTTGGAATACTACCGCCGCCTGAAAGACCGCATTGCCATCGTACACCTTCACGGCGTGGAAAACGGTCGTGACCATCTCGGCCTGGACCACCTGCCGACCATGCAGCTGGAAAAAATCCTCGAAACGCTGTCCGTTTTTACCGGCACCGTCAGCCTGGAGGTTTTCTCGCCATCGGCGCTCCACTCCTCCCTGGTGACCCTCGGCAGATGGCTGGATAAATACCGGCAGTGACCGCAAAATTTTATTGCAACCGTCCGGACGAGCGCTGTTTTTCCATCTTCTCCATGATCCTGTCCATGGCCACCTCGGCGTGGTCCGCAGCCATGGACAGGAGGCCCTCAACGGCCTGGACGCTGTCGGCCTTTTGAATGGCTTTTCGGGAGGCTTGCAGGGGGTGCAGTGTCTGGTTGCGAAGATCGGGGCCGGCATTTGCGTCGTTCAGGGCCTGGGTCAGGCGCGAAATCATCTGCCTTATTTGTGGCAGTGCCCGCTCTCTGGCTGCCGCAGTCTGACGCACCAGGAGTTCGTCGTTGACCCTTTTGACCGCGACGATGTGTTCGAGAATGTTCCCCAGTTTTCCATAGGGTTCGGGATCCCGAAAAGTACGCTCCAGTACGGCCAGGGATGACTGCGAGCGTGGGTCTTCCGCAAGGGCTTGATGGTTGGGCTCAAAGGTTTCCAGAGCCTCCAGCAACACCTGCCAGGCACCGATCTCCCGGGTGTAGAAATGCCGCAGCAGCGCCGCCTTGTAGTCGCAATCCAACAGCCTGCGCCCCCTGTCATTGATGGCTGCAATGAATCGGCAGGGGTCGTGGTGCGGGAGAATGCTTTCGGTTTCGTGGTAGATTTCTTCGATGCGGTCTTTTCCCGGATACTTGCCCGTGTCCGCCAGGGCTTTGAAGGGCGCCAGGTCGCTTTGCCAGCTGCGCACACGGTTGCGCCACAGCCGGCAGAGTTCATTCTGATCCAGGGGGACTTCGGTGCCCAGCATTCGGCTGGCCAGTCCGCGGGCCACGCTGAGCTCTTCCTCGGCCACCAGCGGGGCATGAACCACCCGGACCTGCTTCCACTCAGCCGGCTGCAGCAGCAGCTGTAAAGCCTTGCGTTTCGTTACGGCACCACCGCTTTTTTCGAAAACGACGTGATCGGCGTGTATCAGCTCCTGAAGAAGTTCGGCAACTCGCGTTTTCGGCCACCGGCGGTCACCGCCGCTGAAAGCTTCCACCAGGTCGGCCAGCACCAGTGTCCCGTCGCCGGCGATGGCCCCCGCTATGTGGTTTTTCAGTTCCGCAACGCCATCCTCGATCTCCTGGCGCTCAAAGTCGAACCTCATCTGCTGTGCCAGGATGGCCTTCAATCGCTGCGGCACACTCATTTCTTCTGGTACCATCTGCCGTTCTGATCCTGCAGCCAGAACCCGGCGGGCGTCTTATTGGCGATCTGCAGGGCCCGGCGTTTCTCCACCACCTCCACCGACACGTTCTGCTGCTTGGCAATGGCTTTATATACGGTGCGACGGTCGTCGTTCTCGGCCTTCACCAGGGTTTTGGCTTTGTTGTCACTGACCTTTTTGACGAAGGCCAGGTATCCCCGGTTGGTCTCGCCAATGATGCCCTGCTTTTTGAGGGCCACGATTTCCGGCAGCCGTTTTTTAAAGCGTGCCTTTATATTTCCTGCATAACAAAAGGTTTCAATTGCGAATATAAATATTAATAGGGTCGCAGAAAAAATAATCGATTTTCTTTTAAGCATGATAATTTCTCCTGAAAAAATCAAAGGCCGCTAGGGTTTGGTTGATTTTTCCTTCTCCAGCTTGGTCGCCGATTCGTCGATGTCGCCGAAAAAATCGTCCAGCGCCCGGTCCACCTTGACGTTGACGTCGATGGTGATGTGGATGGGTTTGACTTCGATGGGGGCCACCTCCACGTTGTGCCGGGTGCACCCGGCCGTCATGAACAGCACGAAAAGGATCGGTATCAGTGTTTTCATGCGCACGCTCCTCGCAGTCATTGCACCATGGGCAGGATGTCGCTGTACCGCAGCAGCCGGTTGAGCGGCAGCCGGAAGTTGACGTCCAGGCGGATCCCCTGAAAGCGGGATCCCTTGGCGCCTTCCCGAACCCTGACAAAACCGCCCCTTTCCTTGCGGTATACGAAAGGCAGCACACCGGCCGGCCGGCCGTCAAGCTGCAGGCGCATCAGCAGATCATCGCCTTCGGTGTTCAGATTCAACTTGGCCCACGTATAATCATAGTCCTTCAAGGCTTCGCTGGCAAGTGCCATCTGGTCGTACTCCGGACTGCCCGGCGTCACCCCGGCAGTCAGGATATCACTCCGCAGAATGCGTATCTTGCCGCCCTGTCCAGGGGTGGAAAAAAGAAAGCCGTCTTCAAAATCGACGCGCCCCTTTGACCAGTGCACCGGGATGCGGCCGTTGAGAGTGCCCTTTCCCTGGGCGTCGATGCCCAGCTGGTCGAGGACCTGGGCCAGGTTCAGGCGGTCGCAGTAGAGCGTCAGCCGGTAATCGTCCGTTTGGGGGGCAATGCGGAAGGCCGGCACCTCGATGATCCCCTGGCACCAATCGAAGCGGCTTTTTTCGATGAGCAGCGAATGAGGGGATTCCAGCTGTAACGCGATGCGTCCGTTTTCCAGCACCAATTCCCCCATGGCGGCGCGCTTAAATACAATGGGTTGCGCCGGGGCGCTGCGCAGTTCCGGCAGTTTCGGCAGGCTGAAGTCGGCCTGGACACCATCGACACGCACCTTTTTCTCCGGCATGCGCAGCCAGCCGTCCTTCCAGGACACCGCCAGGCGCCCGCCGGTGCCGCCGACGCCCGTGTTGATTACTGCCCGGACACCCATCCTGCCCCCCACCAACATCTCCGGAGCGCCGGCAATCAGGGCGCCGACATCGATTTCCGGTGCGGCGGCAGGACGCTTCAGGTCGAGGTTCAAGTGCAGGCTGGTGCCGCCGGCCGGCAACCGGTCGAAGCGTCCCCGCAGAGCGGTCGTCAGTTGAGAGACCAGCGAAGTTTTAAATGTGGCCGTAAAGGCCAGGCCCGATGCCGTCTGCCGGAGACGGCCCTTCACAGAACCCAGCTTGCGGCCCTGCAGTGTGACGGGTCCGGTGGAAAATCGCCCTGCCTGTGCTTTTTCTGAGCCCGGCCAGGCGAGCGGGATTTCGGCCGCAATACGACTGACCCGCAGGCGGCTACCGGGCAGATCCACGCGGCCGCCGGAAATCAGCAGATGCCCTGCGGACCGGAGGATCTCATCAGGATTCAGGGAAAAATCGGCCTGAGCGCGAATTTTTGCGGCGCTCATGGCGGCCGATCCGGACGTGAGATCGGCATTGGCCATCACCACTTCGGCGCTCCCCCTGACCTGGGGGTGCGGCGGCAGGGCAAAACGCACCCTGCTTTCCAGGTCTAGGGAAGCGACGCTGGCCACCCGCTCGCCGCTGCGCATCCGCAGGCCGGACATCGCTACCTCCAGGGCACTCTGCCCCCCGCTACTGCCTCCGCTGGCCCGCCATCGAATGAAGGGCGGCCCTGCCGCAAACGCTGCTTCCCGGTAGTTGAGGTGCAGCGGTTCTTTCTGCTGGCGCTGGTCTTTTCGGGTTGCGACCGCTACACGCCAATCGTCCGCCCCCGCAACCTCCCCGGAAATGTCAAAAGTAAGCGGAATCGACTGTCCCCGAACGGCTTCAGCACGAATGTCGCCTGCGCCGGGAACCGGGAAGAACACGGTGCGCATCACCCCCTCTCCCTTCAGGGTGCCTCCGGAAAATGCCAATTGCAGGGACAGTGACTCCAGATGGACCGGCAACGGCGCAATCAGGGAAAGCCCCGACAGGGTGATTTGCCACCGGTCGCTACCTTTCGCGGTGACGTTCAGCAGCCAGAGGTCTTGCGCCGATGGGCTTCCCAGCTGAACGTTTCCGACGCGGGCCGTCATCTCCGCGATGCGGCAGCGGACCTCCAGCGCCGAAAAGTCCCCGGTTTTCAGGTCCAGATCCACGCCGGCCTGCAGCCACAACCGGCCATTGGCCTCGACCTGGCCCAGGATCGGGATAATGTCGTTGAAAGCCCCCAGGGACAGGTTTGCGATGTCGATTTTCAGATTCACCCGTCTCCCGGACATCCGGCCGATCAGGGAAACTTTTTGCCCCCGGGGGTACAAATGGGCCTCCAGAAGCGCTTTTTCCAGTCCCCGGTCGCCCCCCGAGAGATCAAGCTGAAAGGGGATCCGTTCCGACTTGGTCGCCAGGCCGTCAACCCACAGGTCGCCGGCAACCCGGAGCCGTCCGATGGACAGAAGAGGCCGGCGCGCATTTTCTGTTTCATTGCTCTTGGCGCGCCCGTGTCCACCGCTGAGGAGGTCCCTCAGTTTCCGGTTTTTCAGCCGCAGCCGCCCTCCGTGAAGCTCCGCAAACACATCGAGGCCGCAGATGTTCACCTGCGCGATGCGTCCGCGCCGGTACAGGTCCATCAGCGAATAGTCCACACGCAGGGCAGCGATTTTCAGCACCGGCGCCTGCGCTGTTCCCAGGCGCAGATCCGTCAGTTCGGCACCCTCCAGCCAGGCGCTGCGCACCTTGAGCTGCACGGGCAGTCCCGTCTGCTGTTGGAGTTTTTCGGTCATCATGCCGGTGAGGTAAGCCGGCAGGTACTGGCGTGCCGCCACTGCCAGCGCCAGGCAGACCGCGGCCAACACCAGGAAAGCAACCACAAGTCCCCAGAGAATCTTTGGAGCCGAACGCATCCTTTCCTCCATTTAGCCACTTTTTCCGCGCCGAAAAATGATTATAATGGTGCAGGATCTTTTTCAATGCAATTCTAGCCTGTACAGGGAGGTTGCCATGCGCATCGGAATGATATCCACCTATCCGCCCATCGAATGCGGTATCGCCACCTACACCCAGTACCTGACCGATGCCCTTCGAAAGGAACGCAACGATATCTATCTGGTTTCACACATTGGCAGCAGCGGCCGCCAGGTGTTTCCCTGTTTCGACTACGAAGACGGCGATCTGGCGGAAAAAGCTTACTCCACCATGGTCCGCTTCACCCCCGATGTGGTCCACATCCAGCACGAATTCGGCCTCTTCGGCAAGTTCGCCGGCGTTTCGGTGGTGCCACTGATCCTGCGTTTCCGCCTGTCGGGCATCCCGGTGGTCACCACCTTGCACACCGTGTACCGCGATCCGCCCGAGGCGCACCGCCTGATCCTGCAGTCCGTTCTGCTGCACTCCAACAAGGTCATCGTGCACGAGGATTTCCAGAAGGGGACCCTTCAGAAGATCGCGTCGTTCGTGGCATCGGACCACATTCAGGTCATTCCCCACGGAGCCCGCGAGCTGGACCCGGTGCCCAACGCACGGGCGCAGCTCAACCTGCCTGCGGACAAGAAAATCATCCTGATGATCGGCTATTTCCGGCCCAGCAAGAATTTCGATCTCATCGTGGACCTGCTGCCGGACATCCTGGAGGCTTATCCCGATGCGGTGCTGGTCATCGCCGGCAAGACCCGTGGCAACGAACACCTGCAGTACCGCAAGCATTTTTTCAGCAAGATCAGGCAGTCTCCGGTCAATGAGCACATCTACCTCATCCGCGGCCAGCTCAAACAAGCGGTCTTCGACACCATTCTCTCGGCCGCCGATGTGGTGGTGCTGCCGTACACCATCAATTCCCAGAGCGGCATCTTGGCCCATGCCCTGGCCTTCGGCCGTCCGGTGGTGGCCAGCAGCAGCGGCGCCATGAAGGGCATCCTGGCGCGTTCCGGCGCCGGCCTGGCCAGCGAAAGCGACCGCGAGTTCGTGGAGAACATCGCCAGGATACTCTCCGATGAGCAGTTCGCGGCCCGGCTTTCGGCCAATGCCTGTCGCTACGTGCAGGAGGTCATCAGCTGGGCGCACATCGCGCGTCGGCACATGGAGATCTACCGGGGATTCATCGACAACGCTTTTCTGGATTCGCGCACCATCTGGGTGGAATGAGGGGGGTCGCCATGAAACAGTCCGCGCTGCATCCTTTTACCCGCTATCCTGAGAACCCTATTTTGAGCCGCGAAGACGTACCCTATGCCTGCAATACGGTTTTTAACGCCGCCGCAGTCAAGTTCGACGGCCGCTACCTGCTGCTGCTGCGCATCGAGGATCTATCGGGCGTGAGCCACCTTACCAAGGCCTGGTCCGAGGACGGCTATCATTTCCAGGTGGAAAGCCGTCCCTGGATCACACCGGTGAAAGATGCCGAGACATCGGTATACGAGGTCTACGGGGTCGAAGACCCCCGCATCACGGTCATAGACGGCGCTTTTTACATCACTTACACGGCCTTCGGCCCCTACGGTCCACGGGTGGCCATCGGCCGCACCTACGATTTCGAAAACTTCGAACGCCTGGCCCTGGTCACCGAAGTGGACAACAAGGACGCGGTCTTGTTCCCAGAGAAAATAGACGGCAGATACTTGCTCATCGACCGGCCGGCCGGGTTCGCGGGAAAACGCGGCGACATCTGGATCCAGGAATCGCCGGACATGATCCACTGGGGCCGCGCCCGCGTGCTGCTGTCGGCCGAGCCGGGCTGGGCAGGCTCCAAGCTGGGAATCTCGACGCCGCCCGTCAAAACCGCAAAGGGATGGCTGGCCTTCTACCACGGGGTGCGCAGGACGCCTTCTGGCAACCTCTACCGTCTGGGGTGCCTGCTGATGGACCGGCAGGATCCCCGCAGGGTCATCGGGCACACACCGCACTTCATCTTCGGCCCCGAAGAGATCTACGAACGCACCGGCGACGTGCCCAACGTCATCTTCCCCTGCGGCATCATTGTCGAAGACGACGGCACCCTGAAAATGTACTACGGCGCGGCGGACACCCACATCGCCCTGGCCGAGGCGCCGCTGGCGGACATCCTGTCGCTGTGCGGCAGCTGCGCAGCGCAATAACCCGCCATGGAAAAAAGCACCAGCGTTCTCAGCCGTCGAGGTGCCTGTTGATGAATGCGGCCAGGGTGGCGGGAAAGGCGTAATCCAGACTGGCGCTGCTGTGATCGGCGCCGGGGGCCACGAAGAGTTCTGCCCGGCCCGGCGGAAAGCGCCTCTGCAGGCGCCTGGCATCGTCCACGGGGAAGTTCTGATCTTCTTCGCCGTGGATGAGGAGCACCGGCCGATCGATGCCGGGCGCCAGCCTTTCCGGACTGATGAGGTCCATGCGGAAACCGTAAAGCACGTCCATCATCATCACCACGGTGCTCCCGAAGATGAATCCAAACAAGGGGTTATAGCTCCTGTAGAGTCTTCTGAGGGCCTCCTTGGTGCGGGCGTAGCAGCCCTCCAAGAAGAGCAGGCGGATTTTTTCCAGGTTGCGGCTGGCGGCGATGATGGCCCCGGCGGCACCGGCCGAGTGGCCGTATAGCAGCACGGGTTCTCCCACCCACTCCAGGACCGTTTCCACGTCTTCGGCAAAACGGAAGGCATTCATGAGCTTGAGGGGGGAGCTGTTGCCGTGGTCGCGGGCGCTGTGCATGACCGTGGTGAAGCCCAGCCGTCCGAAAAGCCTGGCCCGCTCCACCATGCGATCGCGGTTGCGACCCCATCCGTGGGCCAGCACCACGACGCCGCGGGAGGGGCCGGCGGGCTCCACCCGCCAGACTTCCAGAAATCCCCCGTCACGGGCCGGTATGCGTACGTCCCGCACCCGGCCCCAGTCCGGCCGATCTTCTACGGGTCGGCGCGGAATGCGATGCACCGCGTAGGTGAAGTAGGCGCTCAGCAGCAGGTAGCCGCCCAGGGCCGTCAGCAGGTAAGCCGTCATGGTACCGTCCAATCGGCAAGGGTCATCGGTTGAGGTTTCGTAAGGTCATCGGCCGTATAGAGGATTCCCGCCGGCCTGTCAACGCATCTTGGCGGAGTCTTCAGGGCAGTCGTTAGTAGCTGTCGGCATACTTACTACGAGAGTCCATGGTGATCCGGGTCCTTCCGTTCGTGAGCGGCAG
>CAYUAQ010000070.1:17778-22701 GCA_964442705.1 uncultured Desulfobacteraceae bacterium | reverse complement strand
CATTGAGTCGCCCCCCGCGCGGGGGCGTGGCTTGAAACACAGGTCAGCGACCAACCTGTGGTGAACCAACCGGTCGCCCCCCTGCGCGGGGGCGTGGATTGAAACACCTCGGATACGTCCATTCATCAATATCCGGTAAAGACGTTAAGGTTTCACTGATGGACCTTCCCCGAAACCCTCGCAATCAATCCTGGGCCGGTTGCCATGGAGCGGGTTTCCGTTGGGAGTGGCCCTGTTGATGGAAATGATGACGGCAAAATCGATTCTAATTTTTTAACATGCAGGCCTCATGATAAGCATAGGCCAATTTTCGCTTGCCCCCCGGGTAAAGATGTCTTAAAATTTTACCGATAATGGAAGTGAACACAAGAGGTAAACATCACTTTCAAAGGTTTCTTGGAGGGAGTAGGGAAAATGTCGTATCCATTCGATGTCGAACTGTCTGAAAACGACCTGAATTTTCTCATCGATGTGCTGTCGCCGGAGGTGGGAGACCGTGGGCACCTGCGGCAGATTTTGGCCGAGGACGAAGATTTCAGGAACGCCTTCATTCAGGACGAGCGGGTGGTCAAGCGCATCACGGAGGACGACGCGGTTTTCGTCCGCATTTCCCCCCGCCTGTTTTTTGAAATCCTGCTGCGCAAGGCGGCCAGCGACCTCAAGCACGAGAGCTACACCATCGAAAGAAGCGGGGCCATGAACATCCCGGTTTTCGACGCCGGCGAAGTGGCCGATCTGCTCTCGGACGAGTCCATCCTGCTGTACATGGCCGACATGCTGTCGTCTTTCACGCGCGTCAACAGTTACAGCTTCTCGGTGCGCGTCAAGGGGCGCGTGTGGCGCAAGATCCGCTTCAACGACATGGACATCGAGAGCCTCAAGAGCTTCAGCGAGGTGGTGGAAGACGAGTACCAGCTGGCCCTGTACAAGCGTATCGCCGATATCTGCCTGTTCGTGCTGGGCTTTTTCCCCGATTACGTGGATTACAACACCCACTACCCCCTGTCCGGCGAACCGCGCCCGGCCATCGCGGGCATCCCCAGGATTACGCTCAGCGAGTACGAGGAGGAGGGCCGGCGGTACTACAAGCTGGCGGCCGAGCACGAGACCTCCCGCGAAAAGCATCTGGACGACCTGTTCTGGTCGCTGGAGGAAAATTTCAACCGTGCCCGAAAACCGCTGACCCTCATCGCCGAACGCTACCTGCCCCGCAAGACCCGGGAGCTGTTCGGTCGGTAGGGGTGCCGGCAGCGGATCGCCGGTTTCTATAAATGGGGCCGCTCGGGCAGGGTGCGGCAGAGCGGCCGGATCACCTACACGTTTCGTCGGAAACGGCCATGCCATGACCCTGTCCGAACTGATTCACACCTACGGCTATAGCGGCGTGGTTGTGGGAACTTTCCTGGAAGGGGAGATCACCCTGCTGCTGGCGGCCTTTGCCGCCCACCAGGGGTACATGGAGCTGCCCTACGTGATGACGGCCGCATCCATCGGCAGTTTCTGTGGAGACCAGCCTTTTTTCTGGCTGGGCCGCAAGCGCCGCGAGAAAACACTGGCCCGGCACCCCTTTCTGGCAGGCAAGACTGAAAAAGCCGAGGGCCTGTTGCAGGGGCGCCCGCCATGACGGGGGACTCACAGGTAAAAGAAGTAGATCATTGCCACCAGAATGGCAATGTAAATCACCGACAGCCCGCCGCCGATCTTGACATAATCCTTGGTGCGGTACTCACCGGGACCCATGTACAGCGCGTTGACCTGGTGGGTGGGCAGCATGAAGGAGTTGGAAACCCCCAGTCCCACCACGATGGCGGCCACCCGCGGATCCATGCCGATCTGGTGGGCGATGGAAATCCCCAGGGGCACCAGCAGGATGCAGGCGCCCACGTTGGAAATCACCATGGTAAAGGCGCAGCTCAGGCAGGCCAGAATGACCAGCAGCACCAGGGGCGACATGACGCTGCCCAGGCCGGCGACGATGCCCCCGGCGATCCACGCGGCGGTGCCGGTCTGGTCCACGGCCATGCCCAGGGGGATCAGCCCGGCCAGCAGGAAGACGGTGCGCCAGTCCACCGCCCGGTAAGCCTCGTTGATGGTGATCACCCGCGAGATCACCATGCCCACGGCGCCCAGCATGAGGCACACCGACAGCGGAATCGGGTTGTAGGGCCTGCTTTGAAAATAGAAGCTCGAGAGCAGCATCAGGCCGAGGGAGATCAGAAACCAGGTCAGGGCCGCCCTGGCTTTTTCCGGCTTGTGAAATTCCTCTTCATAAGGCGTGATGATGATCATGTTGCGGTACAGCTTCTTGAGGGCGTGCAGCTGTGCCCAGGTGCCGTGGACCAGCACAGCGTCACCGGGCATCAGCGGCCGGTCGGCCAGTTCGCGGTAAAAGGTCTGGCCGGACTGGTGGAGGGCCAGGGCATTGAGCCCGAAGGTTTCCCGGAAGCGGACTTCCTTGATGGTGCGGCCCACGATCTTGGAGTGGGGCGGCACCACGCTTTCCACGATGCAGGCCACCGACGGGTTGAACATGTCGTTTTTGAAGCACTGAGGCTCTTGGCGCAGGGTCAGCCCGTAGGCTTCGACGAAGCCCCGCAGGGCATATTCGGGGCTATAGGCGCAGAGGCTGAAGCCGGGCTGGATAACGGTGTCGGGCAGGGGGGCCACCTCACACCTGCCGTCGGTGCCCACGGTGGCCACGATATTGACCAGGAAGCGCCGACGGATCTCCACCACTTTCTGCGGCCCCCCGCCGGGCCGGTAATCTTCCGGCACCTTGATCTCGAAGGGCCCCTGGATATCGGGGTACTGGTCCAGCAGGTCGCCGCGGCCGTCGTCGGCTTTTTCCCCGCTGCCCGGCAGTGCCGCCAGCATGCGCATACCTGCCGTGGACAGATAGGCGATGCCGCCTACGCACAGGGCCAGGCCGATGGGTGTCAGTTCGAGGAAGCCGAAGCGCGGCATGCCCGGCGGCAGGATGTCGTTGAGCAGGATCAGGGGGCTGGTGCCGATCATGGTCAGGGTGCCGCCGAGGATGGCCGCCATGCCGATGGGCATGAGCACCCGTGAAATGGGGATCTTGAGCCGGTAGGAGGTGACGGTGCGGATGGCGGGCAGAAACAGAACGGCCCACCGGTGTTTTGCATGACGCTGGAGATGACCGCGATCAAGCCGGAGAACATGACGGTCAGCCGTCGGGGGCTCTTGCCCACCGGTTTCAGCATGGGGCGGATCAGCCGGTTGACCAGGCCCGCACGGTTCAGGCCGTAGCTGATGATCATCACCCCGATGATGGCGATCACGGCGTTGCTGCTCAGCCCCCTGAAAGTGTCTTCGGCGTTGAGCAGGTCCAGTTCGGGCAGCAGCACCATCATGACGATGGCCACCACGTCCACGCGCACCCACTCCACGATGAACAGGAAGACCGCCGCCGCCACCACGGCCAGCATGGTCAGCTTGATGGCCAGGTGGGTGTCGACTTGGAAAGGCACGGTGGCGATGCCGACGTCTTCGATGCGGTTTCCCCGGAGGTCCGACAGGTTGGCCAGGATATCCATCCACAGGGTGTGCTTTCCGGCCTTGGTCTTGGGGTCGACGGTGTACTTCACGCGCAGGGTCAGCGGTTGTGAAAGGTTCCCCTCGGGTTGACGGAATCTGGCCAGAAAATGGTGACGGGGCTGTCCGGGATGTCGGCTGTCGATGAAGGCGATGCCGCTTTTGGGCGGGGTGGAGATCCAGACCACCACGGGCGTTTTGGATTCGGGGTCCCAATGCATCCCGCGGCCGCCCCCGGCACCCAGTCCGTTCAGACTGGCCACCACGTCGAAATAGCCGCTGTCACCGGCCACAATGGTGTCGAGGCGCGGTTTCAGGTGTACCGACACATAGCGCGGCAGGTTTTGACCGGTTTTCCGGCCACCGGCGGCCCCCTTTGCCGGAGAGGATTTTTCCAGCGGGCCCCCTGCGGCTGTGCCCCCATGACCGAAGCCGGCCGGCCAGGCAGCCGCAACGGCCAGGAGAAAGGCAACGGGGATCCATTTCGAAAATCTCATGGACCGGATTCCAGGGTGCAGGAAACGGTTTCGGGTCCCCGGTAGCACCGGAGGCTGTTTTCCCGCCTGTTCAGGATAGTCAGGGGCGTTTATCCGGCATCCGTACGGTGAGCACCGGCACCGGACTGCGGCGCACCGCCCGTCGGGCGGTGCGGCCTCCCTTCTACGGTAGTTTTCCTACCAGATTCATGGATAAAAGCAACGCCTGATTTTTTCACCCATCCCGTAATCGTTCCAGCATAGACCGTGCCAGCCGTTTAAAGCCGTTCTCCGTAGCCCCAAGGTTTTCTTGGATGTCTTTGTAGCTTCCCACTTTCTAAAGGGGGAACGTATTGCCAGGAGGTGCGCCGTTGCCGGTCAGCCGTTTTTCCCTTTGCCGGCTGGGAGCGCTACGGTGGGGCATGGTGCCTCAGGCGAGCCGGATCGCCACCATGAACGGGATGCCGGGTTCTGTATCGGGGCCGGCCTGCGAATGATGTACGACCTGGAAAAGGCCCAGGGGAGGGGGTAGGCAAAAGACGTCCGCAGGGAAGAGGCGTGAAAAGGGGAAGGCGGTAAGACTGGTAATGGTGTTTTGTGGCCGGGCTGCCGGGCAGAACCCTCCCGAATACTGCCCGGCTGTTGGCGTTGCGTAGCTGGCTGATCAACGGTGACCGGCGTCACCGCCGCCGCCGGAACCGCCGGAACCACCCATGCCGCCGTGGCCGCCCATGTCACCACCCATACCGCCGCTGGAGCCACCGCTGGAGCCACCGGTGCCACCGCTGGAGCCACCGGTGCCACCGCTGGAGCCACCGACGCCACCGGTAGCGCCACTGCCGCCTATGCCGCCGTGGCCGCCGGCGTCTGCGTCGCCGTGGCCGCCCATGTC
>CAYUAQ010000070.1:0-17678 GCA_964442705.1 uncultured Desulfobacteraceae bacterium | reverse complement strand
CGCCGTGGCCGCCCATGTCACCACCCATACCGCCCATGTCGCCGCCAACCGGTCCGCCATGTTCGCCACCGCCGTGGCCCATGTCGGCAGCCCCCGGGTTCATGTCACCGACACCGTGTCCCATAACACCGTGCTCGGCTTCCATACCCCTGCCAGCGGGCATCTGACCATGACTTTCCATGCCCCTGCTGGGATGGCTGCCGCTGGTTTCCATGGCGCTGAAGGTGCCCTCGTGGATGGATTTAGAAAAGTTGCGGGCCACCTGGTCGGCCGGCATGACAGCTGCCCGGGACATGAAGGACTGGTGCAGCGACTGCATCTCGTGGGCTTTGAAGCCCTGTTGCAGCGCCCGGCCGACCACTTCTGCGACGTGGGCCGAAGTGACGCCTTGTCGGGCCATGTCCCTGGCGGTTACCAACGCTTCGGCGGCCAGGGCGTGCTGTTCCGTGCGGCTGAGCTGGCGAGAGGAATGCTGAAACTGCCCCACCATTTTCGCGACATCCTTGTGCGTCATTCCGGCCGCAAGGCTGGAGGCCAGGATGTTGCCCAGGTTTTTTATGTCGGATTTATCTTTGGCGAGCCGACTGGCTTGATGGAAGGCATAGGCATAGCGGGAGGATACACGCTCCATGGCCTTGATGACCGCCGGGGGAGGAACGTGTTTGGCCACTCCTTCGAAGGCCTTGTTGATGACCGGCTGCACCGGCAGTCCCTTCTGGTGAGCCTGCACGACCACCTTCTGGGCCTGCTGAATCTGGTGCCGGCTGAAGCGGGCCTGGATCATGGTCGATGTCATGGCGATGGCATCTTCGGCCGGTATGCCGGCGCGGACCATTTTCTGGGTGCTGTTCTGCAGGGCCTTCGACCAGGTGTCCGGTACGGGTACCGTGGTGTCGCCCAAGGCCGGGGCGGCCGTCAACAGAGCCAGGCAGAAAAGGATAGTAGCGAGTTTTCTCATGATTTCCTCCCTTGTGCGTTTCGTTGTCATCATAACGCACGGCAGGCCTGAAGGTTACAGCTCACGGAAGATAAACACAGTTCTTGGAACCGAAGTCGTCTTTTTCTTTGTAGCGGCAATCCGGGACATAATTTTTTCCATCGACGATGTAGAAGTAGTGGAATTCGGCGTTCTTGGGCACACGCACTTCCCACCGCCCCGAAGCGGTTTTGCGGGTGTCATGCAGCTGGAAATTGTCCAGTGAAGATGCGAACTGCACTTTTCGCGCATCCGGCTTTTTCAGGTAGAGCGTCACCGTCTGTGAATGGCCCGGGGTGAACGGAATGGCGGCGCACCCGGCCAGAAATACGGCCAGCAATGCGGCCACGGCAATTTTTGCTGTCATGTTGTCTCCCTCACTTCGATGATGGAATTTTCACCGCCAAAGTCGTCTTTCTCGCGGGCCAGGACCGTGGGATCGGCGATACGCTTCCCGTTTTCCACGAGATAGCTGTAGCGGTGCTCTCCCTTGGGAAGCTCCAGGGTCAGCACCCAGTATCCGCTTTTGTCGAGCTTTCGCATGGGTACCGGGCGCCAGTGCGTAAAGCTGCCCACCAGCTGTGCCTGTCGGGCCTGGGGAAGATAGAGGACGAACCGGTGGGGCAGCCGTTCCGCCGCTACCCGCTGGATGCGGGTGGCCGGGGGGGGGACCAGTAAGAAGAAGACCACCACCATGGCCAGCGTTGCCGAAAGTGCCGCCAGGGGCCGCCACCATGCCGGCGAGGTCTTTTGAGGGAACTCCAGCCGTGGCGCCGGCACCCGACCCACCATGTCGCCGCGCAGCAGCTTTTCCTGGCCTAGCAGATCCAGGGTTTCGTCTTTGAATCCGCGGTTGACATGTACGGTTTCCACGAACTCGACCTTTTCATCCAGATCGAGTTCATCGTCGATGAACATGCTGATGAGATGTGCTTTCATGGGGCACCTGCTTCGAGATGTTTGCGCAGTTTCAGCCGGGAACGGTGAATCCTGACCTTCAGGTTGGCTTCACTGATGCCGGCTATTTCGGCAATTTTGCGGTAGGACAGACCGCTGCTTACCACCAGGGACAGGATATCCCTGTCCGCTGGCGTCAGTTCCTGCATGGCCGCCAACACGCGCCGATACTCTTCGCGCACCATCAGCATCCGTTCCTGATCGACACCGCTATCGTTTCGGTCCTCTTCATACGGGACTGCGCCTCCCTGTCGGCGGGAGTGGTCGATGATCAGGTTGCGGCCGATGGTAAAGAGCAGCGACGTACTGGGCTCTCCGTCTTTATAGCGTTCCATATAGCGTGTAAAACTCTCCTGCATGAGATCGGCGGCCACCTGGTAGTCGCCTGTCATCTTCAGCAGGTAGGCAAACAGCCGGTCCCTGTGGCCGTTATAAAAGGATTTGAACCTGTTCACGCTGCATCTTAAACGTTTCGGGTACCGAAAAGTTACATTTCAGGGGATAAAAACACAAGAGTCCACAGCGGGTCTATCGCTTTTTCTTCTATCGTGGCTTGATGGCTCATGGTGAAACCTCCTTTTCATGGATCTATCCTCCCTGCAAGGTGGCAATTTTGTCTATCCCGACAGCGTCATCGGCCTGACAAGAAATTCCGCAATGGTTATGCCAGCTCCAGGGGTAATGGCGTAATTTAGTGATTTCAAAGGGGATATTTAATTAAATATTTTAAAAAGGCCCAAGCCGCCCGGTTGCGCAGCGGCTGGTGCGTAATAAATGTACGCTTTGGAAGCCCAGTGGTTATCGGGGTGGGAAAAAAATGGCCAGTCCGGCAAAATGATTTCAACAGGGCTTGATTTTAGCGCCGGATTGTTTTATATTATATTTGATCAACAATTCAAGTGTAAAGGCTGAAATGAAGAAACCAAGTGTCGAAATCTGTAAAGTCACCACTGTGGACCAACGCAAAGTGGCGCGTGTCAACGGCCGCCTGCCGGGGGAGCGGCACATCGTCGCCCTGGCCGAGACCTTCAAGGTGCTGTCGGATCCCACGCGCCTGCGCATCGTGGTCGCCCTGTCCATGGAAGAGCTGTGCGTCTGCGACCTGGCCACGGTGGTGGGCCTTTCGGTTTCGGCCGTTTCCCATCAGCTGCGCCTGCTCAAGGGGCACAAGCTGGTGGCCTACCGTAAGCAGGGCAAACAGGTTTTCTACCGCTTGGATGACGACCACGTCATCAACCTGATCAACGAAGCCGCCAGCCACGTCCAGGAGTAATTTTTTTTGCCCGATTAATTGAATATATGCTCAAATATTTGTATGAATGAGGTGAAGCATGGCACACGGAGAACACGCGGAAATCGGTTTCGACGGTAAATGGTACACCCATCCCCCCATGCGCAACGCCCTGGTTTCGGGCGCCATCGTGGGCCTTGCCTTCGCCCTGGCGCACCTCGAACTGGTTCCCGGCAGGGTGGAGATCGGCCTGTACATCGTGGCCATGGCCATCGGTGGGTACCACTGGGTGCGAGAGGGCATCGAGGAGCTCATCGAGGACAAGCGCGTGGGCATCGACATGCTGATGATCGCCGCCACCACCGGGTCCATCCTGCTGGACCTGTGGGATGAGGCCGCCTTCCTGGTGTTCCTGTACGGTGCCGCCGAGGGGCTGGAAGAGTACACCTACGCGCGCACGCGGGCCTCCATCCGCAAGCTGCTGGACCTGGCGCCCAAGGAGGCCCAGGTGCTGCGCGACGGTCGCGAAGCCACCATACCGGCCGAGGACCTTAAAGTCGGCGACGTGTTTATCGTCAGGCCCGGAGAGTCCATCCCCACCGACGGTGTCATCGTCAAGGGCCGGTCCAGCGTCAACGAGGCCGCCGTCACGGGCGAGTCCCTCCCGGTGGAAAAGGGTGAGGGCATGAAGGTCTTCGCAGCCACCCTCAACCAGCAGGGTACCCTGGAGATCGAAACCACGGCAACTTTCGAGGACAACACCCTGTCCAAGATGATTCACCTGGTGGAGCAGGCCCAGGAGCAGAAGGGCAAGACCCAGGCCTTCATCGAGCGCTTCGGCCGCCGCTACACCCCGCTGGTGCTGCTGGCCTCGCTGCTGCTGCTGGCGGTGCCCTACCTGCTGGGCGTGGCCATGGAGCCCTGGGCCATGCGCGCCGTGGTGCTGCTGGTGGCGGCCGCGCCCTGCGCCCTGATCATGTCCACGCCCGTGGCCATCGCCGCCGGCATCGGCCAGGCCGGCAAGAACGGCGTACTCATCAAGGGCGGCATCAGCCTGGAGAACCTGGGTAAGATAGAGGCCGTGGCCTTCGACAAGACCGGCACCCTGACCGTCGGCAAACCGGTGGTCACCGACGTGCTGGCCCGGGACGGCGATGCCGCCGGCCTGTTGGCCCTGGCCGCCGGGGTGGAGAACCTCTCCGAACACCCCCTGGCCCACGCCGTGGTCAGCGAGGCAGAGAAGCGTGGCCTGGCCCTGCCGGAGGCCTCGGATTTCCATTCCATCACCGGCCACGGCGCCAAGGCCGTGGTGTCCGGCCGGGAGATCCGGGTGGGCAGCCACGAGATGTTCAAGGGCGCCGACGGCAACCTGCCGGCCGACGAGATCGAGAAGCTCCGGGGCCAGGGCAAGACGGTCATCCTGGTGGGAACCGGCGAGGAGATGCTGGGCGCCATCGCCATCCGCGACCAGGTGCGGCCGCGGGCCGGGACCGCGGTGCAGGAGCTGCGCCGCATGGGCATCGAGGTGATCATGCTCACCGGCGACAACCGGCGCACGGCCGAGGCCCTGGCCGCCGAGCTGAACATCGACGACGTGCGCGCGGGGTTAAAACCCGAGGACAAGATCCGCATCATCGAGGAGCTGGAAGGGCGGTTCAAGGCCGTGGCCATGGTGGGCGACGGCATCAACGACGCCCCCGCCCTGGCGCGCGCCTCGGTGGGCGTGGCCATGGGGGCGGCCGGCACAGACGCCGCCATCGAGGCCGCCGACGCTGCCCTCATGGGCGACGACATCTCCAAGGTGGTCTACGCCCTGAACCTGGGCAAGCTGGCCCGCCGCGTCAGCCTGCAGAACATCGTCTTCTCCCTGGTGGTGCTGGGTATCCTGATCCCCTCGGCCCTGATCGGCGTCATGACCGTCACCGTGGCCGTGTTCGCCCACGAGGCCTCGGAACTGCTGGCCGTGGCCAACGGCCTGCGCACCGGCGGCCGGGTGAACGGCGCGCCAAGTGCCTGAGCCGGGAGTTGAAAGAGGGGATTTTCAGGCCCCGTGCCGGTCAGCAGCACTCGCACTTGCGACCCAGCATCTCGTTGAGGATGGCCTGGGCGCAGCCCTCGCCGGTGCGCACGTCCAGGGCGGCGGTGGGGCAGTTGCGGGCGCAGGCGCCGCACTCCATGCAGGCGCCGCGGTCGGCGATGTGGGCCCGGCCGTTGGCCATCTGCAGCACGGCGTGGGGGCACACCTCCACGCACAGGCCGCAGCCCACGCACTTTTGCGCATTCAGGGTGAGGGTCACCACGTCTTCGAAGTAAACGAATTTCTGCATCATCGAACTCCTCAAGCCAGGAAGCGCGCGCCGGTCCACAGCAGCACGCCCACGGCCCCGGCCGCGATCTGGGCCGGCAGGGCCCACTGCATCTCTTTTTTGACCCCGGAACGGGAGGTGTAGGTGGAGGCGCCCGTGAAGTTCATGGCCAGGTAGGCCGACGCCGCGGGGATCAGCAGCAGCCAGGCCAGGATGTCCACCGCATCGCCGCCGGCGGTGGCCCGCGGCCAGCGCAAAAGGGCCCACAGGGCGGCGGCGGCCAAACCAGGCCACAGCCCCTTGAGGGCGAAGGCCCGTCCCGGCAGCCACGGCAGCAGCAGCGGCGTGACCACGGCCCCGGCCAGGATGGCGGCCAGCAGCGCCAGGGCGGCCCACAGGGCCCCATGCGCGCCTGCGGCCCAGAAAGCCCCGCCTGCGCCCAGGCCGCTCAGAAGGAAAAAGACGGGCAGGGACAGCAGGGCGTACTTCAGGGCGCTGACCAGTTCGATGGGCACCAGCACGGCGCGCTCGGTGAAGGTGAAGCTCTTGCGGCGCATGGCGGCCGTGGCTTTCAGGCCGCTGTCCAGGAAGGCGGGCAGGTCATCGGCGCGCACCGGTCCGTAGACCACCGCAAAACCCGAGTGGCGCCGGATCTCGAAAGCGGCCACACCGGGCGCCCCCAGCTGAGGCAGGACGAGGGTGCGGTGGGCCACCACGCGTGAAAGGCCGCTGGCTTCGATGCGCCCGAGCAGTTCGGCGGTGCCGAAGGTGGCCTTGCCGGCGGCGCACCACACGTTGATGCCCGCGGTGTCCAGCACCAGGATCCAGGCGCTGCGGCCGGCCAGCGCGCGGCGCAGGCAGTCGAAGCTCATCTTGTAGCTGGCGGTCACCAGCACCGGCGCGTGCGCGTCGGGCTCCCCCAGGGCGTAGAGCCCCGGGTCCACGGTATAGTGCATGCGGCCCACGCCCCAGCGAGCCTTGATGCGGCCCCAGTGGTCGGCGGCCGTGAGACGCGCCGTAACCCGCGGCAGTTGGCCAGCGGGCGTGGAGACCGTGCCGCTCACGAAGGGCTGGTCCGGCCGCGGCGGGCGGCAGGATGCGCAGCCGCAGTCACTGCCTGCGGTGGGCAGCGTCGGTCCCATCGGTCCAACGGTCGTCTTTTGCGCCGCCTGCGCTGTTTTCTTCGAAATCATCTACAGGTCCTCCCATGGGCGAGCAGCAGCCCGGCCCGGTTTCTTCCAGGGCTTCGGCGAAGAGGGCCAAAGCCTCGAATACCTGCCGCCGGCGGTCCTGCGGAATGCGCTCTTCCAGGGCCGTGAAGTAGCCGGCGGCGCAGTCCCGGATGCGGCCGCGCACGGCCCGGCCGTCGTCCGACAGCGCCAGGGCCACGGCCCTCCCGTCGCCGGCCCGTTTGCGGCGCACCACCAGCCCGCGAGCGACCAGCGGCGCCACCATGCGGGTGGTGGTGGACTTTTCCACCCCCAGGATGGCGTGCAGTCGCGAGAGCGGCAGGCGGCCGTGGCGGCCCACGGTCTCTAAAATGAAGAACTGCCAGAAAGTCAGGTTCTCGCAGAAGACCGACTCCTGGCGGCAGAAGCGCAGCGCCCTGGCCAGCCGGGCCACACGGTAGAGCATGTCGTTGTCGTCGTGCATGGCATGTGGCCTCAAAGGTTGTAAAATACAACTAACTGGTTGTACTCTACAACCAAAACGGTCCCCTGTCAAGTCTTTCCGGGAAAGGACGTAGGGCAATCGCAAGTAAACTTGGCATGGTTGCGGCTCCTGGGTTCGAGGGGTGGGCAGGGTTCGGCGGCGCGCAGTTCGAGAACCGGCGGGAAAAAGATGCGCAGGCCGTTGGCGCATAAAGAAAGGCGAGCTGTCTGAGCGCAGCGAGTTCTCGCCTTTCAGCGCCGGCGGCCTGCGCATCTCCGCCGGGGCTCACGGAGCGCAGACGATGCCTGTCCGCCCCGGCGTATCACGCTACTTGCGATTGCCATGGAAAAGGACGCCAGGGGGAACCGTCCGCCGCGTCGGGCGGGCCGCGTGATTCCCTGGGGGACCAAAATTTTCTCGCCCGCCGCCCGGTTTTTGTGGTAAGATGAAAATCATGGAGGTCTTCGAAAAAAGGGACGAGGCCGAGATCCGCAGGATCAACCGCGAACAGCAGAAGGTCTTCGACCGGCTCTTTCGCCTGTTCGACCCGCCGCTGCCCGAGGGGGTGCCCGAACGGCTCGAACAGATCGTGGCCGCCGGCCGCATCGCCGGGGGGGAGACGGTGCTGGACGTGGGCACCGGCACGGGCATCCTGATCCCCCTGATCGCAAAATACAAGCCGGCGCGCATCTACGCCTGCGACCTGTCCGAGGCCATGCTGGAGCAGCTGCGCAAAAACCACCCGCGGGTGACCGCCTTCCTGGCCGACGTGCGCGACCTCACGTTGCCCGATGCCGGCCTGGACGCGGTCTTCATCAACGCCTGCTACCCCAACATCGTGGACAAGCAGGGGGCCTTTGCCAACATCGCCCGCATGATGGCGCCCGGCGCCCGGCTGGTCATCAGCCACCCCATGGGCCGCGCCTTCATCGATCGGCTGAAAAAGAGTATCTCCTTCCCGCTGGACGACTTTCCCGAACGGCCGGCGGCCGAAAAAATCCTGGCGGCCTTCGGCTTCGGCATGCGCGAATTTGTCGACGAGGCCGAACTCTATATCCTGGTGGGAGAGAAGCAGGCCGCAACAGGTCATGTTGAATCGTAAAATCCTTTTGTGAAACCGTCAGGTTGTTGCCTGCACTATGATTGATGGAGGAGCATTTATTCCATGAATACCAAGCAGTTGACTGTTTTGACAGGAAATTCCGCGCGACAGGTGAGCGATATCATCTCTCATCTGGGGGCGGAGGGTGTCGACATCCGGGCCCATTGCCTGGTGGATAACGGCGACGGGCACTGCAAGCTGCGCATGGTCGTGTCCCGGCCTGAGCGGGCTGTGGAAGTCTTGCAGAATCAACGTATCACGGCCGTAGTCAACGACGTGGTGGTGGTCGAGACCGATGACAAACCGGGCAGCCTGGGCCGCATGCTGGATGCGCTCAAGGCCGCGGATGTCCAGATCGACTACACTTACACCGCCGCCAGCCAGACACCCGGAACCGCGGTGATGGTGTTCCGTTTTTCGGACAATGCCCGCGCCATGGAGGCGCTGAAAAGCGCCGGCCACACACCGTCCGATGGCTGAAGGGCGACTGCCGGCGGTTGACAGCGCCGGCCGGTTGCCGTATTTTGTGTAAAACACAATCGTTTCCTGGGGTGGCTTGTCAGCCTGAGATTATACCCGTTGAACCTGATCCGGATAATGCCGGCGTAGGGACCAGACGAGTAGACCGCCGATAGGGCGCAGAGGGCCGTTTCCCCGGGGAAACGGCCTTTTTTCATTTCAAAGGGGGGGGCGATATGTCGACACTTTCAGAGCAGGCCCGCCGGGACCTGGCGGCTATCCGGGAGCGGAAGCCGCTGGTGCACAACATCACCAACTTCGTGGTCATGAACACCACCGCCAACACCCTGCTGGCGATGGGGGCCTCGCCGGTGATGGCCCACGCCCAAAAGGAGGTCGAGGAAATGGTGTCCTTTGCCGGCGCCCTGGTGCTCAACATCGGCACCCTCACCGACACGTGGGTGGAGGCCATGATCAAGGCCGGCAAACAGGCCAACAGCTTGAACACGCCGGTCATCCTGGACCCGGTGGGGTCCGGCGCCACCACTTTTCGAACCCGGTCGGCCAAACGCATCATCGACGAGGTCGAGGTCAGCGTCATCCGCGGCAACGCCTCGGAGATCCTCTCGCTGCGCAGCGACGGTTCCAGGACACGCGGCGTGGACGCCATGCACTCGGTGGACGAGGCCGCCGAGACCGCGGTGGTGCTGGCCAAAGAACTGGGAACCACCCTGGCCATCACCGGGCCCACGGACCTGGTGACCGACGGCGGGCGGGTGATCCAGGTGTCCAACGGGCACGAACTCATGGGGTATGTCACCGGCACCGGCTGTGCCGCCACGGCCACCATCGGCGCCTTCCTGGCCGTGGACGCTGACCCGGTGACGGCCACGGCGGCGGCGCTGGCCTTTTTCGGCCTGGCCGGCCAGAAAGCCGCCGAGCAGGCCGCCGCGCCGGGCAGTTTCCAGACCGCGCTCATCGATGCGCTCTACACCATCACCCCCCAGGAACTGGCCGACGGGGCCCGGTTCGCGCCTTGAGAGGTGCGCCATGAAAGCGGTATCTTTTGATTACACGCTGTACCTGGTCACGGACCGCCGGCTCTCCCGGGGCCGCACGACGCTGGAGATCGTGCAGGCCGCCGTGCGCGGGGGGGCGACCTGCGTCCAGTTGCGCGAGAAGGACTGCAGCACCCGCGAGTTCATCCGCGAGGCCCTGTCCATCCGGGACTTTCTCAAGGCCAGCGGGGTGCCGCTGATCATCAACGACCGGCTGGATGTCGCCATGGCCGTGGAGGCCGACGGCGTGCACCTGGGACAGAGCGACATGCCCCTGGAGATGGCCCGGCGCATCGTGGGAGACGGCATGTGCATCGGCATCTCGGCCGAATCCCTGGAAAACGCGGTAGCGGCCGAACGGGGCGGCGCCGACTACATCGGTGTGAGCCCCATTTTTGAGACCCCCACCAAGACCGATACGGCACCGGCCCTAGGGCTGGCGGGGTTGCGGGACATACGGGCGGCGGTTGAAATTCCGCTGGTGGCCATCGGCGGACTTAAGCGCGACAACGCGGCCGAGGTGGTGGAAAGCGGCGCCGACGGCATCGCCGTGGTGTCGGCCATCGTGGCCGCCGAAGACCCCGAAAAGGCCGCGCGGGATCTGCTGGCGGTCATCCGCCGGGCCCGGCAGGCGCGGAGGTGACATGGCGACAGGATTGGAAGACATCGGCGAATTCGGGTTCATCCGCAGGATCAGCCGCGGCTGCTTGGTGCGCGAGGCGGACGTGGTCAGGGCCATCGGCGACGACGCGGCGGCCTTTGTGCCGGCACCCGGCGAGCTGACCCTGGTGACCACCGACCTGCTGGTGGAGCGCGTGCATTTCCTGAGGTCCGCGGCCAGCGGTTTCGACCTGGGCGTGAAAGCCCTGGCCGTCAACCTCAGCGACATCGCGGCCATGGGCGGCACGGCGCACGCAGCCTTCGTGAGCATCGCCATCCCCCGGGACTGCCCCCTGGACTACCTGGAAGACCTGTACCGCGGCATGCGCTCCCTGGCCGCCGAGCACGGCGTCAACATCCTGGGCGGCGACACCACGGCCTCCAAGACCGACCTGGTGATCAACGTGGCCGTGACCGGTTCGGTGCCGCCCGAGGAGATGCTCTGCCGCGACGGCGCCCGGCCCGGCGACCGCATCTGCTGCACCGGCTGGCTGGGCGACAGCCGCGCGGGGCTGCACCTCATCCTGGAAAACATCGCCGCCGACACGTCCGAGCTGGCGGCCCTGGTAAAGGCGCACCTGCTGCCCCGGCCCTGCCTGGCCGAGGGCCGCTTCCTGGCCGCCTGCGGCGCGGCCACCGCGGCTATTGACGTCAGCGACGGACTGGGCGCCGACCTGGGGCACATCCTGGAGGCCAGCGGCACCGGCGCCGTCATCCACACCGGGAAGCTGCCCGTCTCGGACAACCTGCGTCATTTCTGCCGGCGCTTCGGGCAGGACGCAACGGCCATGGCCCTTGCCGGCGGCGAGGACTACGTGCTGCTGTTCACCCTCTCGCCGGAGCGGGCCGCAGTCGTGGCCGACCGGTACCGGCAGACCTTCGGCCAGCCGCTGCACGTCATCGGGGAGATGACCGACTCGGGCAGACTGGAGATCGTCACCCCTGACGGCCGCCGCCGCAAGGCCGAACCACGGGGCTGGGACCACTTCAGAACAGGAGGGGATCATGGAGGTTCGCAGCAACCCTGACAAAACCTACCGCCGGACCCTGACCATCGCGGGATCGGACAGCGGCGGCGGCGCCGGCATCCAGGCCGACCTGAAGACTTTCGCGGCCCTGGGCTGCTACGGAATGAGTGTCATCACGGCTCTGACGGCCCAGAACACCACCGGGGTCACCGCCATCCACCCGGTTCCCGAGGAATTCGTGGCCCAGCAGATGGCGGCCGTGTTCACCGACATCGGCGTCGATGCGGTCAAGATCGGCATGCTCTTCTCCGCGCCGCTCATCGCCACCGTGTCGCGCGGCCTGGAAGCGCACGGCGCCGCCAACATCGTGCTGGACCCCGTCATGGTGGCCCAGAGCGGCGATCGGCTGCTGGAAGACGACGCCGTGCAGGCCCTGGCGACCCGCCTGCTGCCCCTGGCCGACGTGGTGACACCCAACCTGCCCGAGGCCGCCGTGCTGCTGGGGCGCGAAATCCACAATCTGGAGGACATGCGCACCGCGGCCCGCGACCTGGCGGGCCTGGGCTGCCGGGCCGTGCTGTTAAAGGGCGGCCACCAGCCGCAGCTGCGCAGCACCGACGTGCTATACTTGGCCGATTCCGACCGCACCGTGGTCCTGGAGAGCGAGGTCGTCGAGACGCGCAACAACCACGGCACCGGCTGCACCCTGTCGTCGGCCGTGGCCGCCCACCTGGCCCGGGGTCTGGACCTGGAGGCGGCCGTGCGGGGCGCCAAGGCTTACATCACGGCCGCCATCCGGGCCGGCGCCGGCTACCGGCTGGGCACCGGGCACGGGCCGGTGCACCATTTCTTCGATTTCTGGCGGTAGAACGCATGCAGCCCGCACAGAAACCGCTCACGGCCCCGGACATTTTCCTGGAGAAGCTCTCCTTTTCCTTTCCGGGCACCGTGCTTTTCCGGGACCTGGACTTTCGCATCCGGGCCGGCTGCTGGACCTGCCTGCTGGGCCCTTCCGGGTGCGGCAAGTCCACCCTCCTGCGCCTGATCTCCGGCAGCCTGCGCCAGGGGGTGTCGGGCACCATCCGCTTCGACGGCACGCCGCGCAGCAGCGGCCAGACCGCCTGGATGGCCCAGAAGGACCTGCTGCTGCCCTGGCTGAGCGTGCTGGACAACGTGCTGCTGGGCGACCGTCTGCGCGGCAGCGTGACGCCGGAGCGCCGGCAGAAGGCCCGGGACCTGCTGCAGGCCGTCGGGCTGGCGCACTGCGCCGCGGACCTTCCGGCCAAACTCTCGGGCGGCATGCGCCAGCGGGTGGCCCTGCTGCGAACCCTCATGGAGGGGCGGCCGGTGATTCTCATGGACGAACCCTTCTCGGCCCTGGACGCCATCACGCGCACGAAGCTCCAAGACCTGGCGGCCGGCATGCTGCAGGGCACCACCGTCGTGCTGGTCACCCACGACCCCCTGGAGGCCCTGCGTCTGGGCCACCGCATCCACGTCATGAGCGGGTCGCCCGTGAAACTGGGCCGGGCCTTGCGGCCGCCCGGCCGCCCGCCGCGCCAGGTGGACGACCCCGTGGTGTCAGGGATGCACGCCGACCTGCTCGGTCAGCTCACGGGGGCGGCATGAAACGGGCCCTGCTGCGTCCGCTGGCGGTCACCACCGGGCTGCTGGCCGCCTGGCAGCTGCTGGTGGCGGTCACCGGCGTGCCCCGTTACATTCTGCCCGGGCCGCTGCGCATCGCGGCCGTGTTCGCCACCCACTGGCAGACCCTGGCCCACCACGCCGGGATTACCCTGGTGGAGATCGTGCTGGGCCTGGTCTTGGGGACCGTCCTGGGCGCGGGCTGTGCGCTTACCATGACGGCCTCGCGGTCGGTCAAGCGCTGGCTGCTGCCCGTGCTGGTCATGAGCCAGGCCGTGCCGGTCTTTGCCCTGGCGCCGCTGCTGATCCTGTGGCTGGGCTACGGCATGGGCTCCAAGGTGACCATGGCGGTGCTGATCATCTTTTTTCCGGTGACGGCCGCCTTCTACGACGGCCTGCGCCGCACCGACCCCGAGTGGCTGGAGCTGGCGCGCGTGATGGACGCGCCGCCGCGGGCCGTGCTCACCCGCATCCGGCTTCCGGCGGCCCTGCCGGCCTTTGCCTCGGGGCTGCGCGTGGCCACGGCCGTGGCGCCCATCGGCGCCATCGTGGGCGAGTGGGTGGGGTCTTCCGCCGGGCTGGGGTTTTACATGCTGCACGCCAACGCGCGCATGCAGACCGACCTCATGTTCGCGGCCCTGGCCCTGGTGGTGGCCATGGCGCTCGCACTTTACTTTTCGGTAGACCGGAGCCTGAAAAAACTGGTCTACTGGCAGTCGGAAGAAGAACAGGAGTGATGAAAATGAAATGGTTGCGCATCCTTACCGTAATCGTAGCCCTGTGCGGCGTTTTGCCCTCCCCGGCACCGTCAGCGGCCGCGCAGAAGCTGACCGTGCTGCTGGACTGGTTCGTCAACCCGGACCACGCCCCGCTGTTCGTGGCCCTGGAAAAGGACTTTTTCAGCCGACGGGGGCTGCAGGTGGAGCTGATTGCCCCCTCCAACCCCAACGATCCCCCCAAGCTGGTGGCGGCCGGCAAGGCCGACATCGCGGTGTCCTACCAGCAGCAGCTGCACCTGCAGGTGGACCAGGGCCTGCCCCTGGTGCGCATCGCCACCCTGGTGGCCACGCCGCTCAACGCCCTGGTGGTGCTGGCCGACAGCGGCATCAAGCGCATCGCCGATCTCAAGGGCCGTACCGTGGGCTATTCCATCGGCGGCTTCGAGACCGTGCTGCTGAAGGCCATGCTGGCGGGCGCCGGCCTGAGCCTCGAGGACATCCGGCTGGTGAACGTCAACTTCTCGCTGTCGCCGTCGCTGCTGGCCGGCAAGACCGATGCCGTCATCGGCGCCTTCCGCAACTTCGAGCTCAACCAGATGGCCCTGGAGGGGCGGCCCGGGCGGCCCTTTTTCGTGGAGGAAAACGGTGTGCCGCCTTACGACGAGCTGATCCTGGAGTGCCACCGGGGTAAGCTGGGCGGCCCGTCCATGCGGGCCTTCGTGGACGCCCTGGAAGAGGGCGTGCAGTACCTGGTCAACCACCCCGACGAGAGCTGGCGGCTCTTCATCCGCGGCCGCAAAGACCTGGACAACGAACTCAACCGCCGCGCCTGGCGCGACACCCTGCCGCGTTTCGCCCTGCGGCCCGGCGCCCTGGACCGCGCGCGCTACCAGCGCTTCGCAGCCTTCCTGCAGCAGCAGGGCATGATCAAGGCCCCCCCGCCCCTGGACCAGTGGGCCGTGGAGCTGCCCGTCGGGAAGGAGTAGCCTGGATGCGGTCGGCCCCGTTTCAGAACGGCAGCGGCCGGCCATCGGCGGTGTCGCAAAGCAGCTCCCGGATGCGTTCGCTCAGGAACATGATGGACTCCACGTCCAGGTGCGCGGTGATGGTTTCGTCGAAGAGCAGGTGCGCGCGGGCCTCGAAGCCCTCCTCGGGTTCGGCGTCCCAGAAGCGCACCAGCACCGGTATCCGGGGAAGGGGGCGGAACAGCAGCACGGCGTCGGCGTTGCCTTCCTGCGCGGTGCGGTCCTCGGCGCCCAGCAGCACGCCGCAGCGCCGCAGCTCGTCCACTTTGCCCGCGAAACGCTCCACCAGGGGCGCCTCCACGTGGGCGCGCATGCTCTTGGTCTTGGAGATGGTGTTGGGGATCTGCTCCAGGGCGCGCCAGTTGCCGGTGGGACGCGCGCTGCCTCCCTGGGCCAGGTGGTTGTAAATGAAGACCTGCTCCCAACGGTTGAGCTCGGCGCCGTCCTTTTCCAGTCGCAGGCCGTCTTCGGTGACCAGGATGTGGCCGGTAAAATAGGGCAGGCGCAGGGCGGTTCTGCCGTCCACCTCGACCAGTTTGCCGCCGATGCGCTGCGGCAGGTCCCCGATCTTCATGGATGCGGCGCGCTCTTTGGCCCACAACAGGGCGTCCTTGGCCATGTCGCGCTTGACCCACTTGCCGGCGCTGTGCTGCTTGTCCAGTTCTTGCTGGACTTTTTCGGCTGTGGCCGCGTCCACGTAAGGGCACTTGTCGATGGGCAGCTGTTCGCTGACCACCATGCTGGCGAAGGCCAGGCAGGTGCGGTAGCCGCACTCGCCGCAGTTGGTCTTGGGCAGGATATCCCGGTACAGGTCCACGGGTGAATAGGGCATGGGGTTACCTCTCTTGGTTTTCGTCGAGCAGCAGCCGGCGCACGACCTGCGGCGAAAATCCCCGGTTGCACAGGAAACGGTACAGTTTCTCGTTCCTGCGCCGCGGGTCGCGGTCCAGCCGCGCGCTCTTAAGCTTCTTTTCCAGGGCCCGGCGGGCGTCGGCTGCCTGCCGGTCTTCTGTCGCATAGGGCGCCAGGGCCTCTTCGATCAGCGCGGCGTCGTAGCCGTGTTTCTGCAGCGCCCGGCGGGTGTAGCCCGGCCCGTACCCCCGGCGGGCGCGGCTTTCGGCGAAACGCCGCGCCGCCCCGGGCTCGTCGATGTAGCCCAGGCGCAGACACTCGTCCACCGCGGCGCGGGCCACCGGGCCGTCGAAGCCGCGCTGCCGCAGCTTGTCCCGCAGCTCTTTGCAGGAGTGATCCCGCCGCGCCAGGATAGCGGCGGCCCTGTTCAAGGCGCTGCGCACGGCGGCCTGCTGTAAAGGGGATTCGCTCATCGGTTCCGGCCCGTGGGTGTAGTTACAGACGACCCGTCTCCTATATCCTGATTGCAGCGTGCTGACAAGGGTCCCGTTTTTGGGAAAGCGCCTTGAAAAATGCCGGGGTTGATAGTAACCTCAAATAGGGTGGAGTGCGGCGGGCGATGCCCTAAAAATCGGATTTCAGAAAGGATTCTCGATGCGCATCCGGCAGTTTCACTATTCGGCCGACAACCTGGCCTATCTCGTCTACGGGGAGCGCAAAGCCGTGTCGGTGGACGGCGGCGCTGTCCAGGAGATCTGTGATTTCCTGGATTCCCGCGGCCTGCGCCTGGCATGGGCCACCCACACCCACGGCCACCCCGACCACACCGTCGGCACCTCCGGGCTGCTGTCGGCCACGGGCGCGCGCCTGCTCACGCACCGTGATCTGATCGAGGCCGGCGAGATCCGGCTGGAGAACGAGCGCATCGCCGTGCTGCCCACGCCGGGCCACACCGACGACTCGGTGACTTTCCACCTCGACGGCGTCCTGATCACCGGCGACACCCTGTTCAACGGCACGGTGGGCAACTGCTTCACCGGCAACCTGCGCGCCTTCTACGAGTCCATCAAGCGCCTGATGGCCTTTGCCCCGGACACGCGGGTCTACGCCGGGCACGACTACGTGGACTACGCCATGAAGTTCGCCCGCCTGGTGGAGCCGCAGAACCCGCACATCGACGACTACCTGTCGGCCTACGACGCGGGACACGTGACCTCGACCCTGGCCGACGAACTGAAGGTCAACCCCTACCTGCGCTTCAACGACCCCGCCATGATCGAGGTGCTCAAAAACCGTGGCCGGGCCGTGGACACCGAGTACCAACGCTGGGAAGCGCTGATGTCACTGGAATAACCCGCGACCGGCGTCAGGCGGCCGCCCCTTTTTCTGGACATAGGTCCGATCTGCAAAGGAGTCCCATGAGCATCGAACTGCGACGCAAGGAAAAAAAGATCGAAGAGCGTTCCACCGTGGAAGCCGTCATCGCCGCCGCCCGTTTCTGCCGCCTGGCCATGAGCGACGGCGACGCACCCTACATCGTACCGCTATGCTTCGGCTACCGGGACAACACGCTTTATTTCCACTCTGCGGTGCAGGGCCGCAAGGTGGACATCCTGCGGAAAAATCCCCGGGTGTGCGTCCAGTTCGACTGCGACCTGGCGCTGCTTCCGGCCGAAAAGCCCTGCGACTGGAGCCTGGCCTATAAAAGCGTCATCGGTTTCGGCCGCGCGTCCTTTCTGGAAGATCCCCAGGAAAAGCGGGAAGCCCTGGCCCTCATCATGGCCCACTACACCGAGGGGGAGTTCGAATTCGAGGAGACCGCCTTAAGGAAGACCCTGGTGGTGCGGGTGGATTTCGATGAGCTGACGGGTAAGCAGGCGGTGTAAAATAGTTGGCAGCGAGGCTTCTGTCCTCATTCGCGACATACGTACCACCTTGCAGTTGTTTTTAGGAAGATCTGATCCGGAATGATGAGGGATTTCCATCATAACCGAGTTTTTGTAATATTATGGAAAAAGCGAGCCAGATATTCCATATTTATGGAATAATACGCAAATAGAAAGAAAAT
>CAYUAQ010000069.1:0-22827 GCA_964442705.1 uncultured Desulfobacteraceae bacterium | reverse complement strand
TCCAGGGGGTTCCACTGGCGGGGAAAGGGAAGACCGACATACTCCACGCTCTTGGGGTTGGAGGCGTAACAGTACATCCCCTTGCGGATTTCGACGGGGACCTGCATCCAGTCTTCGAAAGCGGGGCGATGATTGATCTTGGCCAGGAGCTCATCCGGTTTCGGTGTTTCGTCAGCCATTGCGTTACTCCTTTTCGTCCGTGTCTGTCTGTTCCTCGGGCGTTTCCTCGGGCATCTTGTCCACCGGCAGACCGGCCTCGATCATCTTGTCGCGGAACTCGTCTTCGTATTCTTCGTAAGTGTGCACCGGGACCGGGTAATTCCAGGGGTTGACATGCCGCCTGACCCGGGTGTCGGCCGGCAGGTTCCGGGTGGGGCTGAGGAAGATGCCGCCCAGGTGCATCAGCTTGCTGAACGGGAAGTAGACCAGCAGAATACAGACAAAAAACAAATGGATGTAAAAAAGGGTGGACACCCCGGCCGGCAGCGTGGGGTGAAAGGTGACCAGCCCCATGGTGAGTTCCTTGGTGGCGGCGATGTCCGTCTTGAAAAAGTAGCGCATCAGAATGCCGGTGAGGGCGATGCCGAAAATCAGGAAGAGCGGAAAGAAATCCGCCGCCTGGGAAATGTACTTGACCGTGGGGATGAACAGTCGGCGCAGCAGCAGGTAGGCCACCGCCAGCAGCAGCACCAGGCCGGACATGTAGACGCCGGGAAGCGCCATTTTAAAAGCATCGTAGACTATCTCCAGGCGAAAGAACGAATCCACATTTTCCAGCAGGACGATGGGCATGGGCACGGGGTTGAGGAAAAGGCGCAGGTGCCGCACGATGACGGTGAAAAAGGCCCAGTGAAAGGCCAGGGCCCCCACCCACAGGAAGATCTCCAGGCTGTAGGCCAGCTTGGGACCTTCGTGGAGCTTCATACGCGTGTTTCTGAAGAGGGAGCGGAACAGGAGGATTTCCAGGGCCATGCGCACCACCACGGCCCCCTTGCTGAAGGGGTTGTCGATGGTGTTGGGTGTTATCCAGGGCAAGGATTTCTGCTGGCCGCAGGTGGTGGGGATGGCAAAAGGTACGGCCGAACGCGACCAGCCCATGATGCGATAGGCGAATCCGGCGATGAAAATGATCACCGCCAGGTAGGGGAATATCACACCAAACACTACCTTCAGGCCGATTGCCACTCCGATCCATGCTATCAGCAGGAGCGCAATGACCGCTAGGAGGGAATACATGTACTTTACATTCATATTCCGTTACCTCACTCTGGTGGCCCCACAACAGCGCCCTGGATGTGCCGACCGCCTTCCTGTGGCGGCCCCGAACACGATCCCGTGTCGCCCGGTGCCTATTTCAAAGGAAAATTAATGAACATTGAGATCCGGCTCACCTTCCGCAACCTCAGTGATTAAACCCGCTCTCTTGAATGCCCGGTAAATGGAGTTCCGTTCCTGGCTGACCTTGAGATCGTAGATTTTTTCCTTGCATTCCATATAAATATCGAACGCCGTGAGCGCCAGCGCATCGATTCGGTTCTCAAAACGCAGCAGCGCCGTGAGCTGTCCGTCGCGCAGTTTTTGATGCAGGGTATCTCTGATGATTTTCTTTAACAGGAAGATAAAGCCGGTGGCCTGGGAGGGGGTGAACTTCTGCACCGCCCGGATTCGGATGAGGGGGTCGAGCAGCGCCGCCGACCGGCCGGCATCGCGGCCCTCGAGCAGACCCTCGAAAATGGCGGTGAGGCCTTCCCTGACGGTGACACCGACCGGGTTGGCGAAGCGGTCCTGCTGGGATTTGAAAATGACGGCGGTATCCGGCGCGTAAGTATCCATGACCGCATTGAACCACCTGTCGACGATGTCACGCTTCTTTTCTCTGAGCAGCTTTTCCAGATTCATACTCCGGATCGCTCCCGGACAGGGTAAGGTCTGTGGCTCGCCGATGTTTAAAAAACTTTTTGCGCCGAACGGAAATCAAATTTAAAGGGTTTCCTATAATCAAATCAGCGAATTTTGTCAAGGACATTCGGCGCCCTTTCCTCAGGGCAGCACATTCGGCAACCGACCGGGGCCCACGGGCAAAGATACAGGGCAATCGCAAGTAACCCCCCTCTTTGAGTGGAAGCCTCGTCTACAGCCTGGCCCCACCGGGGCGGGCAGGGTTCGTCTGCGCTCCGTGAGCCCCGGCGGGGATGCTCCGGCCGGCGGCGCTGAAAGGCGAGAACTCGCTGCGCTCAGACAGCTCGCCTTTCTTGACGCGCCGCCGGCCTGCGCATCTTTTTTCCCGCCGGTTCTCCAACTGCGCACAACCGAACCCTGCCCGCCCCTCCCGCGTGGTTGGACCCGGACAACGAAGGGTAACTGCAGTAAGCATACCGACAGCTACTTGCGATTGCCCTGGGCAAAGATAAGGTTGTAATGCGCCACCGAAATTAGTAATTAAGAAAGGGGTAAAGGCACAAGGGCACTCAGGCGCAAAGGGGAGAACAGCCATGACACCGTACAAAGACAGTTTCGCAACGGTTTCCAGCCTGCAGACACCGGGGGGCGAGCGGCAGTATTTCAGCCTGGAAAAACTGGCCGCTCAGGGATTCGACGGCATTTTCCGCCTTCCGTTCAGCATCCGCATTCTCATCGAAAATCTGCTCAGAAACGAAGACGGCTTTCTGGTCAGCGACGACCACATCAGACGACTGGTCGCCTGGGACGGCGCCGTCTCCGAGCCGGTCGAAATACCCTTCATGCCGGCCAGAATTCTGCTGCAGGATTTCACCGGGGTGCCCTCGGTGGTGGACATGGCCGCCCTGCGGCAGGCCGCCGACCGGCTCTACGGCGACCCGCTGCGCATCAACCCCATTATCCCGGCCGAGCTGGTCATCGACCACTCCGTGCAGGTGGACGATTTCGGTTCTCCCGCCAGCTTCGAGATCAACGACGCCCGCGATTACGAGCGCAACACCGAGCGGTATGCCTTCCTGCGCTGGGGACAGCAGAGTTTCCGCAACTTCCGGGTGGTGCCGCCGGCCACCGGCATCTGCCACCAGGTCAACCTGGAGCACCTGGCGCGGGTGGTTTTCACGACCCAACGCCATGGAGTGCCGCTGGCCTACCCCGACACCCTGGTGGGCCTGGACTCGCACACCACCATGATCAACGGCATCGGCGTCATGGGATGGGGGGTGGGCGGCATCGAGGCCGAAGCCGTCATGCTGGGCCGCCCCTACTACCTGCTGACCCCCCAGGTGATCGGCTTCAAACTCGGCGGCCGGCTGCCGCGGGGTGTCACCGCCACCGATCTGGTGCTCACCATCACCGAGATGCTGCGCCGCAGGGGCGTGGTGGGAAAATTCGTGGAATTTTTCGGGCCGGGCCTCGAAACCCTCAGCGTGGAAGACCGCGCCACCATTGCCAACATGTCCCCCGAATACGGCGCCACCATGGGGTTTTTCCCGGTGGACGTAAAAACGCTGACCTACCTGCGCCTGACCGGCCGCCCCCCGCAGCTGGTCGAACTGGTGGAAAGCTACTGCAAAGCCCAGGGCCTGTTCCGCACCCCGGAAACCCCAGACCCGCTCTTCACCGACGTGGTCGAGCTGGACATGGGTGCCGTGGAGGCCTGCCTGGCCGGCCCCCGCCGCCCCCAGGACCGCGTGCCGCTGTCCGCCATGAAAAGGTCATGCCGCGATTCCCTGGCCAATGCCGCTTCGCTTGTACCGGTGAATATTCAGCTGGGTGACCAGGCGGTTGAAATAAATCACGGCGCCGTGGTCATCGCCGCCATCACCAGCTGCACCAACACCTCCAACCCGGCGGTGCTGCTGGGCGCGGGCCTGCTGGCCCGGAAGGCCTGCCAGCGCGGCCTGACCGTCAAGCCCTGGGTCAAGACCAGCCTGGCGCCCGGCTCCAAGGTGGTCATGCGCTACCTCCAGGCCGCGGGCCTGCTGACCTACCTGGAAAAGCTCAATTTCCACCACGTGGCCTACGGGTGCACCACCTGCATCGGCAACAGCGGCCCCCTGCCTGCGCCGGTGGCTCGCGCCATCCGGGAAAACGATCTCTACGTGGCCGCCGTGCTCAGCGGCAACCGCAATTTCGAGGGGCGCATCAATCCCCTCACGCGCCTGAACTACCTGGCCTCCCCTCCCCTGGTGGTGGCCTATGCCCTGTGCGGGACGGTGGACATCGACCTGACCACCGACCCCCTGGGCAGCGACCCCCGGGGAAACCCGGTTTACCTGAGGGACATCTGGCCCGACGACGAAGAGATCCGCTCCCTGCTGCAAGCCTCACTGCAGCCGGACATGTACCGCCAGGAGTACGCCACCGTCTTCGAGGGCACTTCCCGCTGGCAGGCCCTGGACGTGCCCGAGGGGGCCCTCTACGACTGGAGGGCCGATTCGACCTATATCAAGGAACCGCCCTTTTTCAGGCAAGTCACCGCCGACGTTCCCGACCTTGCGGACATCGCCGGCGCCCGCGTGCTGGCTCTGCTGGGCGACAGCATCACCACCGACCACATTTCACCGGCCGGCGCCATCGCCCCCGACAGCCCCGCCGGCCAGTACCTGGTCGCCTCGGGCGTAATGCCGGCCGACTTCAACTCCTACGGATCGCGGCGCGGCAACCACGAGGTCATGATGCGTGGCGCCTTTGCCAACATCCGGCTGCGCAACCACCTGGTTCCCGGTGTGGACGGCGGCTGGACGGTTTTCCTGCCCACGGGCGAACAGATGTCCATCTACGATGCCGCCATGCGCTATCAAAAGGAAAAAATCCCGCTGATCGTTCTTGCCGGCCGGGAATACGGCACGGGCAGTTCCCGCGACTGGGCGGCCAAGGGAACCTATCTGCTGGGCGTGAGAGCGGTGATCGCCGAAAGCTTCGAGCGCATACACCGCAGCAACCTGGTGTGCATGGGGGTGCTGCCGCTGCAGTTTCTGCCCGGGGAAGGCATCGAAAAACTCGGGTTGGACGGCACGGAAACTTACGACATCCGGGGCATCGCAGACGAAATGGCCCCGGCCAAAGAACTGGAGGTCGTTGTGCGGCGGCCCGACGGCACGCAGTTGGCCTTCACGGTCCGGGCCCGCATCGACTCGCCGGTGGAGCTGCTGTACCTGCGACACGGCGGGATACTGGCCTACGTGCTGCGGAATTTGTAAGAGCAAGGCACAAAGTTTTCATGCACCCGGGCTCCCCTCTGTGCCTGATCTCTTCAGGAATACAGTTTTTTCCACGGCTCGCGCTGGCGCTCGCGGCAGCTGGCCAGCGCCAGGTAGAAAGCGCCCACGGCCAGTTCGGCGCAGTGGTGGTTTTCGGAGGGCAGGGTTTCCAGAAAAGCGATGACGTCCTCCACCGTGATCTCCCAGGCCTTGGCCAGGGTTCTGCCCTCGGCCAGGTGGGCTACGGTGTTGGCGCAGGCATTGGTGTTGCGGCAGCCGTGAACGATGAAGTTGACCCACTGGATGCGGTCGCCGCGCAGGGTAATAAAATATTCCACCGTATCGCCGCACTCACCGGTCTTTTTCCCGTAACCGTCGGGATGTGCAACCGCCTCGTGCCGATCGGTGCGAAAGGCCATTTCCAGGTAGTGGACGGAATGATCCTGCCAGAAGTCAAAGGGTTTATCACTCATTTTTCCCAATCAGGGTAATTTGTTCCACCATATGAAAAGAACTTCGCGCTCCACGACCACACACCTTCCATTGGGATTTCCAGGGTAATGGCCCTAGCTGGCCGGCCACTAACCAAGAACGGCCTCCTGGCTTTTTACCGGGAGACCGTCAAGGAGGAAAAAAAAGATGAAAAAATTATCAGGTGCCATTAAGTAGATGCAATTAGCTTGCCAACCCCTAAAAAATTTTCACCTTTTTCCCAAAAAGCTCTTTATCCCTTACAATTCAGATCGTTATAAATTCATTGGCGCCGGCCATTTCGCGGTGCAGGTGATCTGCCAACGGGTCCTGCCCCCGGCGCTGTTCACAAAATTTAACTTTCTGACCCCTTACTTAAAATAATCCCCCGTTATATTACGCTTTTTTGGGATAACCGATTTTGTTCAAAATTTTGAACCCCTGTATCCACAACACGCTAAATACAACACAACTACTTGTAAAATAAGGATTTTCATCGGTTCAAATTCTTAAACCCGGCAACTTTTTTGAGCCCGAATGGCCCCCAAATCGATCCCCCCGGGGAAGGGGTATGTGATGGGGCTGCCGTGCATGGCAACGGCATTATCGGGGCCTGGAACGTGCCTTCATCCGTTGAAAGGCTTCCCGTTCGGCGGCCAGCTCCTCCAGGAGCCTGGACACCGGCCACCCCTCGGACGTGGGGGTCAGGGTGGCCCACAGCTGTGCCGGCAGACGATGGCTGCGATAGGCCGAAATGACGAGGTGCAGCTCTTTTTCGGTGACACCGGACAGGACCACCGCCCGCCGGCCGGCCGAAACCCGTCCCAGTCCGCTGCGGTCGTCAAGGGAAAGCAGTTCTCCCAGGGTCTTGTCCAGCTGATCTTCGGCCAGAAAAACCACCGGCAGGTCGGTAAGCGCGACTTGGTCCAGAAGGGACAAAAAATCCCCCTGCTCTTCCGGCCGATAGCCGCACACCAGCACCTTGCGGGGGCCGTACATGGCCCTGTCGCTTCTGGTCACCTTCTGAAACGTGCCGTCTTTGTCATTCATGATTTCAAGGTATCAGCGGTCAGCGAACACCTCAAACCCGATGGCCACTCAATAGTACAGCCGGTCAATAAAATCAAGCCGTAGTCCGGCACTGCCAGGACAATCACAAGTAACGATTGGCATGGTTAACGCCGGGCCTTTCATGGGTTGCGTGCACCCGGGTTCGAGGGGCGGGCCATCCTACTTGCGAGTGCCCTGCCGGCGATGCGGTTTGATCTTGACGGCGCATCGGCAGCAACGCTATGATAATACATCGTAACACAAGAACAGGGGAAAAGCAAAATGGGCGAGAAAAAAGAGTACGAATGCAACCAGTGCGGACGTCATGTAGAGGTCGACGCGGCCAGAGAGGGCGTACCCGAATGCTGCGGTGCCCTCATGACACTGGTCGAACGGCTGCCGGCCTGCGGTTTGTCCTCCACGGCGGAGCACAGCCGCTCTTTCGACGACGAAGGGCCTTGTGATGACGGACGGGGCGGCAACCTCTAGACACAAAAACCCCGACACCCACCGCCGCACCTCTGCCGGGGCCTATCCGGATCATCCGCGGGTAGCGGTGGGTGCCGTGGTGTTCAAAGACGAGCGCGTGCTGCTGGTTCGCCGGGGGCAGCCGCCGGCCCAGGGGGTGTGGGCCATTCCCGGCGGCAGCGTGCTGCTGGGGGAGACCCTGCAGCAGGCCGCCGAACGGGAAATTCTGGAAGAAACCGGCCTGTATATCACTGCGGGAGCGCCGGTGCTGACCTTCGATGTGGTGGAAAGAGACGCTGCCGGGCGCGTTCGTTTCCACTATGTGATCGTTGATCTGGATGCCCGCTACGAGCGTGGTGACCTCCGCGCCGGAGACGACGCTTTGGAGGCACGCTGGGTTGCGCCGACGGAAATCGATGGCCTGCCGGTGAGCGTCCCCACGCTGAGGCTGCTGAGAGACCGCTACGGCTTCGGCCCCTGAGTACTCCGCAATCTGCCCCAGCACCTGTTGACACCCTATGAACCGTACCCGCCGCAAATGGAACCTCAAGCATCTGGACCGCGTCGGGCCCGATACGCCCTCCCCTATCGTGAAACGGTTCGCCGCTTCGGCCCCCCGGGGCAGGGCGCTGGATATCGCCGCCGGCCGGGGGCGCAACGCCCTGTACCTGGCTGAAAGAGGTTTTCAGGTCGACGCCGTGGACATCTCCGACGAGGGGCTGCGGTTCCTGGCCGGCAAACACCCGGCGGTGCACCCCATCTGCGCCGACCTGAATCGCTTCGACATCGCCGAAAACCGCTACCGGCTTATCGTCAACATACGCTACCTCAACCGCCGCCTGTTTCCCCACATCATCCGGGGCCTGTGCGCCGGCGGCACGCTGATTTTCGAGACCTTTCTGGAAAGCGACCGCCCCAGCGACTACCGTCCCACCTGCCGCGACCACCTGCTGCGGTCCAACGAACTGCTGCACGCCTTTCTGTCGCTGAACATCCGCTACTACGAAGAGCACCTCTCGCGCCGCAGAAAGCGGCCCGCCATGGTGGCCTCCCTGGTGGCGGCAAAACGTTCGCCCTGAACCGGCCACCAGTGTCGAACCGATATTATTGACACACCATCAGGGCTTCCCTATAGTTGAGGCCAATTTTCAACGACCGCCAATACAGGAGGAAAAAATGACCGATTCCGCCGTTCTCGATATTCTCAAGCGCGCCATTCTGCTGGAAAAACGCGGCTATGCCTTTTACCGCCAGGCGGCCGACCAAGCCCGGGATGCAGCCGTCAAGACGTTTTTCGGCATGATGGCCAACGAAGAAACCAGCCACGTGAATATCCTTTCCGACCAGTACAAGTCTTACGTTGAGACCGGCCACTTCAAGGCCGCCGACCAGGACCGCGAGGCCGGCGATGTCTCCAGGACCGTTTTGACGCGGGGACTGAAAGACAAGATCTCGGCCGCCGGCTTCGAAGCCGCGGCCATTTCCGCGGCCATGGCCATGGAGCAGCGCGCCATCTCCCTTTACAGCCAACGGGCGCGAGAAGCCGAAGATCCCGAAGAAAAAGCCCTGTACCAGTGGTTGGCCGAGTGGGAGGGCGACCACCTGCGCTGGCTCTCGGACCTGGACCGCGAACTGACCGAAAAGGTGTGGAACGACAACCAGTTCTGGCCGTTCTGAAAGAAGCAGGAGACCGCCATGCTCCGAAGCCTTGCCGGGTTGCTGTGCTTTGCGCTGCTGGCGTGGTGCGTCAGCGAAAACCGCCGGGGCGTGCGGCTGCGCGTGGTGGCCTGCGGCCTGCTGATGCAGGTGGCGTTGGCCTTTGTGCTGTTGCGCCTGCCTTTTTTCAGGGGTTTTTTCCTGGCCCTGAACCGCGCCGTGATGATGCTGGAGGCGTCCACCCGCGCCGGCACCAGCCTGGTTTTCGGGTACCTGGGCGGCGGTCCCCTGCCCTTTGAAGCTCAGCAGCCCGGCGCCGATTTCATCCTGGCCTTCCGCGCCCTGCCGCTGGTCGTCGTCATCAGCGCCCTGTCGGCGCTCTTTTTCTACTGGAAGATTCTGCCGCTGGTGGTGCGGGGCTTTTCCTGGCTGCTGGAACGTACCATGGGCTTGGGCGGCGCCGAAGGCCTGGGGGTTTCGGCCAACATATTCGTGGGCATGGTGGAATCCCCGCTGTTTATCCGCCCCTATCTGCAGCGCATGACCCGCAGCGAACTTTTCGCGCTCATGACTTCGGGTATGGCCACCATCGCCGGCACGGTCATGGTGCTGTACGCCAACATCCTCGGCAGCCGCATTCCCGACATCATGGGTCACATTCTGACGGCCTCGATCATCAGTGTCCCGGCCGCCGTAACGGTGGCCAAAATCATGATTCCCGCCGACGGCCCGCCCACGGCCGGCCGGCTGGCGGCGCCGGATCCGGCCGTCAACGCCATGGACGCCATTACCCGCGGAACCCTCCAGGGCGTCGAGCTGCTGATCAACATCGTGGCCATGCTCATCGTGCTGGTGGCCCTGGTGCACCTGGTAAACCTGCTGCTGGGCCTGCTGCCGGCGATACAGCAGCAGCCCCTGACGCTGCAGCGCGTCCTGGGAGCCGTCATGGCACCGGTGGTGTGGCTCATGGGCGTACCCTGGGACGAAGCGCCCACGGCCGGCGCCCTGATGGGCACCAAGACCATCCTCAACGAGTTTATCGCTTATCTGGACATGAGCCGCCTGCCTCCCGAGGCCCTCAGCCCGCGCAGCCTGCTGATCATGACCTATGCCATGTGCGGCTTTGCCAATCCGGGCAGTCTGGGTATCATGATCGGCGGCATGGGCACCATGGCACCCGCCCGGCGCGATGAAATCGTCTCGCTGGGCCTGCGCTCCATCCTGGCCGGCACCCTGGCCACCTGCATGACCGGTGCCGTCGTCGGGATGCTGCAGCCCTGAGAAACCGCGCGTTTTCGTGAAAATCCGCCTAATCTTTTGTCATTACGGGACGATATTAAAAGCATGGCGGTAAAAGCGTGTGTCATGGAGGGCAAAACCGCAGGGGCGCAGCGGTCGGCAGCCTTACGCCAAAATCATCACACCGGCAGGAGGACCGTCCCTTGACAAGCTCTTATCTATTCGGTATGATTGAAAATAAGATTACCCGTTACTCAGAAACTCTTTCAGCGGCAGGCATAACCATGGAACAGGATGCCACGCCTTCCCTTCGCTCGGAGCGAAGGTCCGAACCACGAAAACTGCTGGACCGGTATTACAGCGTTGAATTCGCCTTCAACGAACAGGGCCCGGTCTACCAGTTCAAGCTCAGGAACGTCTCCTCCACCGGCCTGTGCATCCTGGTGCGGGAAAACTCGGCCGTCATGCAACAGCTGCAGGTGGGTGACATTCTGGATATGCGCTACTGCTCTCCGGAGAACCCCGTCCCCACCCAGGCCATAAAGACCCGCATCCGGCACATCACCCAGGACGAGAAGGGGCGCTTCAAGGATCACCTGCTGGTGGGTCTATCCATCGTGGAAAGCCATAAACAGGAATCCGCCGGCGGCGGCAACGGCAGCGCTGCCCATAAAGAGCACTGAGGCGCCGGCGGCTTCGTAAAGCCAGCCGCTGACAAAAAACCCCACCATCAAACCCAGTCCGTAGCTCACGGCGTTGTTGACCGCCTGGCCCATGGTCTTGGCCGCCGCCGGTGCCAGCCGGTCGATGTACAGGATGCTGGCCATGTGAAAGGCGCCGTAGGAAAAGGCGTGCAGCAACTGCGCGAACAGAATGGGGGCCGCCGACGCCGCCCGGGACATGATTGCCCACCGCAGGGCCGCGGCGGCAAACGAAAAAACCAGCACGTGGGCCAGCGAAAAGCGCCGGAAGATGCGGTCCGAACTCAGCATCACCACGATTTCAGCTGTGGAAGCCAGGGCCCAGCTCACCCCCATGAAGGTCCCCGAATACCCCAGGTTTTCAAGGTGGATCGAAAAAAAACCGTAGTACGCGCCGTGGCTGGCCAGCATTAAAAAGCCGCACACCAGGAAAAGAACCACCCGCCGGTTGAAGAGCTTGCCGAGGGAGGCCCGCCCGGTTTCCGGGGACAGGGTGCGGGCCGGCGGGATGCCAGTGGCCATGCCGGCCTGCAGCAGCGAACCGGCCAGGATCAGAGTGACCACCACAGCGGCCGACGTCAGGCTGATCACCTTGCCCAGTATCAGCACCACCAGGATGAAACTGATGGATCCCCACACACGGGTGCGCCCGTACTGCCTTCTGTCTTCTCCCAGCACATCCATGGTGAAGGCTTCCAGGAACGAGATGATGGGAGCGTAGAAAATGCCGTGGACGGTGCCGATGACCAGCATGACCCAGAAACTGCGGGTAAACAGAAACCCGGCCCAGATCACGGCGCTGGCGAAACTGCAGAAGATGTAAATGGGCCTGCGCAGTTGGAAGCGGTCCGCCAGCAGGCCCCACAGGAGGGGAAAAACCACCAGCGTGACAGTGCGCGTGGCGGACATGGCGCCGATCTGGGAGCCGCTGAAATTTAAATGGTAGCAGTAGAGGTTGAAGAAGGGGAGATAGACCCCCATCACCCCGAAGTAGAGGAAGTACTGGGACTTGATGATCAGCCGGCGGGTGTCGCGGGAGGCGCCCATGGGGCCGTCATACGGCATTTGGGCACAAAAGGCAATTGGGCAGTCAGGTGTCCGGTATCAGCAATCAGGTATCAGCTGACCGCTGATACCTGATACCTTTTTTATTCCTCCACTTCCACGGTCACCTGGCGGGGCTGATTGCGCTCGGGCCGCGGCACGCGCACTTCCAGCACACCGTCTTTGAACTTGGCCTTTATTTTATCCGGGGGCACGGTTTCCTGAAGCGTGAAAGCGCGGTAAAAGGAGCCGAAGCAGCGCTCCCGCCGCAGGTAGCGGTCCTGTTCGACTTCCTGCTCGGCAAAGCGCCGGCCCTTGAGGGTCAGCACGTTGTCTTTGAGCTCCACGGACAGGTCCTCCTTGCGCACCCCGGGTATCTCGGCCTGGATCACGATGCCGTCGTCGGTTTCATAGATGTCCACTGCCGGGCGCCAGGCACAGGCAGCCAACTCGTCCTGGACATCTCCGTAATGGGAGACGGAGTCGTCGAACACCCGGTTGATGCGGTCCTGCAGTGCGGCAACGTTTCTGAACGGGTCCCATCGCACAAGCGTCATGGTACACCTCCTCTGAAGGTATGTCTGTTTCAGCGCCGTCCCGCAACAACGCCAAGAAACCGTCATCATGGTCCGGGTGCTGCTACCGTTGAAACTAATCACCCCCCTGTTCTTGTCAAGCGACGGCAAAACGGCGATCATCGACCCCTCCACCAGTGGACACCCTGCGGCCAGAACGGAGTGCCGCCGCCGTACCGCACCGTAGTGTATGAAATCACGTCGATTTTCTCTAAAGGCGTTCGTATCTTTACAAATTCGGGTACAGGTGTTAATTTTAATCGGGAGTAGTGCCGCGCGGCCGCTGCCCGTGGACAGAGAAGGCCTTGCATCAATCGAGGGGAGCTCAAAATGGGATATATAAAGATTAGATTTAGCAACGATTTCAATAGATTGGGGTCTAACCTGGAAAAAACCATCGAAGACATCTTCGAGGCGGCCAGCCCCATGTTCAGTCTCTCCGAGTGCTCCTGGCATCCCCAGATGGACATCTGTGAAACGCCCGGGGAAATCATCATCAAGGCTGAAATAGCCGGTGTGGACAAGGATCAGCTGGAGGTGGAGATCACCAACAAGGCCGTGAAGATATACGGAACCCGTTCAGAGACGCCGCTGGACCGCAATGCCACCTACCGGCTGGCCGAAATCCAGTACGGCCGTTTCGAGCGCATCCTCTATCTGCCGGCCCTCATCGACCCGGAAAAGGTCACCACGTCCTACAAGAATGGTTTTCTCATCATCCGCCTGGCCAAGCTGCCCGTGGATCAGACCCATTCCATCCCCATCGAGGACGGTTGATGCACTCCCCTGGCACCAAACCGATAGTACCGACCGAACCCAAATCTGACAGTTGGAGGAAACTATGACCGAAACAACTTCAGGGGAACAGATGGTCGCAGAGAGCATCCCGGAAGTGCTGCCGATCCTGCCCCTCTTCGACGCCGCCCTCTTTCCGCGCATGGTGCTGCCGCTGATGGTGATGCAGGCCGACTCCATAAAACTCGTCGACGAGGCCATGGCCAAGGACCGCGTCATCGGGCTGCTGGTTTCGCGCAAACCCCCCAATGAAAGCGAAGACCCGCTCAAAGAGCTGTACCGCGTGGGGACCAGCGCCCTGATTCTGAAGATGGCCAAAACCCAGGACAACCGCGCCCAGCTGCTGGTCCAGGGGATCAGCCGTTTCCGGGTAAGAGAATTTGTGGCCGCAAAACCCTATCCCCGGGCCCGCGTGGAGGTCATCCACGAAAAAGAGCAGATGGACAAGGAAATCGAGGCGTTGATGACCAATCTGGTCACCCAGTTCTCCCGCATCGTGGAGCTGTCGCCGGGACTTCCGTCCGAAGTGGCGGCCATGGCCAAGTCCATCAAGGAAGCCCACATGCTGGCGGACATGATCGCCTCGACCATCAACACGTCGGTGGAGGAGAAGCAGGAAATCCTGGAGATCATCGACGTCAAAAAGCGCCTGAAACGGGTCACTCAGCTGGTGGCCCACCAGTTGGAGATCCTGGAACTGGGCAACAAGATCCAGAGCCAGGTCAAGGGCGACATGGAAAAGAGCCAGCGCGAGTACTACCTGCGCCAGCAGCTCAAGGCCATCAAGGAAGAACTGGGGGAAACCGACGAGCAGTCCGTAGAGGTGGAGGACTACCGCGCCAAAATAGCGGAAAAGAACCTTCCCGAAGAGGCCCGCAAGGAGGCCGAACGCGAGTTGAACCGCCTGGCGCGCATGCACCCTTCGTCCGCCGAATACACCGTGGTGTCCACCTACCTGGACTGGCTGACGACACTGCCCTGGAACGAGAGCAGTGAAGACAACCTGGACATCAAAAAGGCCCGCAAGATCCTGGACGAGGACCACTACGGCCTGGAAAAGGCCAAGAAGCGCATCATCGAGTACCTGGCCGTGCGCAAGCTCAAACCCGACTCCAAGGGCCCTATTCTGTGCTTTGCCGGCCCGCCCGGCACCGGCAAGACCTCCCTGGGACGTTCCATCGCCCGGGCCATGGGGCGCAAGTTCTGCCGCATTTCACTGGGCGGCGTGCGGGACGAGGCCGAAATCCGGGGACACCGGCGCACCTACGTGGGCGCCATGCCGGGGCGCATCATCCAGGCCATCCGCCGGGCGGGCACCAACAACCCGGTCTTCATGCTCGATGAAATCGACAAGGTGGGCAGCGACTTCCGCGGAGACCCCTCTTCGGCCCTGCTGGAGGTGCTGGACCCCGAACAGAACAACTCCTTTTCGGACCACTACCTGGATGTGGCCTTCGATCTGTCCAAGGTGATGTTCATCACCACCGCCAACATTCTGGACACCATTCCGCCGGCCCTGCGCGACCGCATGGAAGTGCTGGAGCTGCTGGGATACACCGAGGACGAAAAGATCAAGATCGCCAACCGCTACCTGATTCCGCGCCAGCGCCGGGAGCACGGCCTCAAGGCCCACCAGGTCAGCTTCACCCGCGGTGCCGTGCGGCGCATCATCAACGGCTACACCCGTGAAGCCGGCCTGCGCAACCTGGAACGCGAAATCGCCACCATCTGCCGCGGTGTGGCCGCCGCCATCGCCGAAGAAGACGCCTCCTCGGTGACCATCAAGGTGGTCAACGTGGCCAAGTTCCTGGGACCGGTGCGCTACACCAGCGAGGTCAAGGCCCGTCACCTGATTCCGGGGGTGGCCATGGGCCTGGCCTGGACGCCCGTGGGCGGTGAACTCCTGTTCGTGGAAGCCACGGCCATGCCCGGTAAGAACCGGCTGACGCTCACCGGCCAGCTGGGCGATGTCATGAAGGAGTCGGCCACGGCGGCGCTGAGCTACATCCGCAGCCACGCCGGCGCGTTTAAGATCGACGACGGCTTTTTCGACCGGCACGACATTCATATCCACGTGCCGGCGGGCGCCATTCCCAAAGACGGTCCGTCGGCCGGCGTCACCATGCTGACCGCACTGGTTTCCCTGCTGATCGACAAGCCCGTGCGCCGGGACCTGGCCATGACCGGGGAGATCACCCTGCGGGGCCAGGTGATGCCGGTGGGCGGCATCAAGGAAAAGGTGCTGGCCGCCCATCGGGCCGGCATCAAGGTGCTGGTGCTTCCCCAGTGGAATGAAAAAGACCTGGAGGACATCCCCAGGAAGGTCCTCAAAACCATCGAATTCCACTTCGTGGACAAGATGCGCAGGGTTCTGGAAATTGCCCTTGGCATCTAACCCTCCGGATAGGCCCCGCCGTTCGCGTGCAGCAACGGCAAACGACATCCGGCTGCGCCTGGCGGCGGTCGTGGTGGGCATGCTGTTTCTGTCGGCCTGTGTCTCCGACGTGCCGCCGCCGCGCAGGACCGGGTATCCCAAACCCTATAAGGTGATGGGCCAGTGGTACCAGCCGCTGCCCCATGCCCGCGGATTCAAGCAACGGGGCACGGCCTCCTGGTACGGCCAAAAATTCCACGGCAGGCGCACTTCCAACGGCGAAGCGTACAACATGTACGCCATGACCGCGGCCCACAAAACCCTGCCCCTGGGGACCTATGTGCGGGTCCGCAACCTGGCCAACAGCCGTTCCATCGTGGTGCGCATCAACGACCGCGGGCCGTTTGTGCGCGGCCGCATCATCGATCTTTCCTACACGGCCGCCAGAAAACTCGGTCTGGTGGGACCGGGTACGGCCCGGGTGGAAATCGAGGCCATCGGCGTGCCGGCCGCCACCGCCGGCGGAAAACAAAAATTCGTGCCCATCGATTACTACAGCGGCAATTTCACCTTTCAGGTGGGTGCCTTCCGCCTGCGCGAAAACGCCGAGAGGCTGCGCCGCAAACTGGCGCAGTCTTACAAGAACGCCCACATCGTACCTTATTTCAACGGCCGTGAAACCCTGTACCGGGTACGGGTGGGCAAGTGTTCGGACCTGGATGTGGCCAACCAGTACGAAAAGCACCTCATTGAAAACGGCTATCCGGAGACTTTTACCATAGCGGAGTAAGCCAGCCAAAGACAACCGCTGTCATCATTCGCCACAGCGGCTGCAGAACACAGGGAAAACGCTTTGGGGGTCCCTGTGGTTCAGCCTCTTCCTGGTATCTTCTCAATAACCTCCGGCGACAGATTGCCCAGGAAGCGCCGATGGTGTTTCGGTGGAGCGACATCGTACATCCGGGGAGAAAAGCCATGCGGTCGTCCGGCGTTAAGAATTTCAAACTGTTTTAGGAGCTTGCGACGAGTTTTTGAAATTCAGACGGACGACCGGATGGCGCCCCGGATGGACACCGGAGCGAAGGCGAAACACCATCGGCGCGGATGCGCCGGAACTTATTGAGAAGGTACTCTTCCTGGCTGGCCACCGGCATGAGGCACTGGACAACCATGAAACTGGAAACCGTATTTCTGGACCGTGACGGCGTCATCAACCGGGATTCGGACGACTACATCAAGAGCTGGGAAGAATTCGAATTTCTGCCCGGCAGCCTGGCGGCCCTGGCGCGGCTGACGGCGGCCGGTTTGAGGGTCATCGTCATCACCAACCAGTCGGCCGTAAACCGGGGGTTGATCACGCGGGAAGGGCTTGCCATCCTGCACGACAGGATGCGGCGGGCCGTGCAGGCCGGGGGTGGCTGCCTGGACGACATCTTCTTCTGCCCGCACCGGCCAGATGAGAACTGCACCTGCCGCAAACCGGCGCCGGGCATGATCCTGGCGGCTGCACAGAAATACGGCCTGGATCTTTCCCGGTGCGCCATGGTGGGCGACAGCGCCCGGGACATTGGCTGCGGTGTCCGGGCAGGCTGCCACCTGACCGTGCTGGTCACCTCCGGCATCAATCCGGAGGTGGAGCGGCACAGGCTGGCCGCCCAGGGGCTGAGCGCAGACCATGTGGCCCCCGACCTGAACGCAGCCGTGGACTGGCTGCTCGAACTCACCTGACGCCCAGATCCACGGTCGTCTGAATGCCGTCCTTGCCGCCCTGCTTGACGCTGAAAAGGGCCTTGTCCGCCAGGGCCAGGACCCCCTCCACGTCCTGGGCGTCGTCGGGCACCGTGGCGATGCCGAAGCTGGCGGTCAGGCGGATGTTGAGACCCGAACCGGCCAGATAAACCGTCTCGAGTATCCTGTGCCGCAGGTGGCGGGCGGCCTCCAGGGCCTGATCCTTGCCGTGCTCGGGCAGCACCACCACGAATTCGTCGCCGCCGTAGCTGACGCCGAAAGCGGGCTCCTGCAGGGTTGTCTGGATGACCGCCGCCACCTCCTGCAACGTGCGGCTGCCCTCCAGATGCCCGTGGGTGTCGACCACCTTCTTGAATTCGTCGATGTCGATGAAAATCAGTGAAAACGGTTTCCCGGTGCGGCGGTTGTCCTCCACCAGGCGCTCCAGGGCCGGATACATGTAGCGGGTGTTGTACAGGCAGGTCAGGTTGTCGTGGACGGCCTGGTAGCGAAAGTGCCGCTCCCTTTTTTCCAACTCCTGCTGGGCCAGCTTGCGCGCGGTGTTGTCCACCAGGATGCCTTCCACGATGGGACTGCCCCTCTCGTCCACCGCCTTGCGCACGTGGGCCAGGGTCCACAACGGACTGCCGTCGCGGCGCTGCAGTTCCTGCTCGTAGTCCCGCAGTTCACCGTATTCGTCCAGGGCGGCCAGCATCGTTTCTCTGTCCCGGGGATCCCGGTAAAGCGCCGTCACCACATCCACCATGTTCAGTAACTCCTCGGGCCGGTAACCCAGCATGCGGGCGAAAGCGGGGTTGACGCTTAGAAAGCGGCCGTCCCAGGTGGCCTGGAACATGCCCTGCACCGCATTTTCGTAGAGAAACCGCAACCGCCGCTCCACCAGGCGTTTTTCACGCTCGATGTTCTTCTGCTCGGTCAGGTCGGTCAGAAAACAGACGTATCCGTCAACACTGCCCCCGGTGTCCTTGAGAACGCTGCGGTTGTACAAGTAGGGAATCCTGCGGCCGTCCCGGGTCAGGAAGTTCACCTCGAAACTGAGGTGACGGGAGCTGGCGAAGTGAAAATTGCGGCTGTCCTGTTCATAGAGACTGCTGATTTTGCGCCCCCGGATCTCCTCCATTTCATAACCGACCGCGTGGAGAAAAGCCCGGTTGGCATCGCCGATGCGATAGGCGGCATCCAGCAGCACCACTCCCTCGGAGGTGGCCTCCATGATCTGCCGGCAGCGTGCCGTGGCCAGCCGAACGCTCTGCGGCGAGGTCTCTATTTCCTGGGGGATCGGCATCACGGCCGCCCCGTCTTCACACATTCCGTTGGTATTCAGGGGGTCCCCTCCTGTCTGTTAAGCACCGGTCCAGACGATGCCGGTGCCCTGGCAGTGAATAAAAAAGACAATCCACAACGCCTGCGGATGTCATGAAAATGGTTTCCGGAACGGCTCTTCTGCTCAGTGGGTCTTGCGCTGCGGGGAGGCGGCGACAGGAATCTTGAAAAATTCCACGCCCTCTTTCCGGAGGGTCTTTTCCTCGGCTTCGCTGCTGACCCCCCGGATGTTGCGGGGTTCGGCGACGCCATAGTGGATCTTGAGGGCTTCGGACGCAAAGTTGGCCCCCACGTCATCGAAATTCTTCTCGACGTACTCCGACACCTTCTTGTTAAGCGCCATCAGCGCCACCTGGTGGTCGGGAATTTCTCCGGCAGGTGAAGAGGGCCTGTTCTTGATGGCAAAGGTGGACGGAATCCTGGCAATCGAAACGTCGTTGCACACCGGGCAGTTGATCAGCCCCTTTTCTCTCTGCGCTTCATAGGCATCCGCGTCTTCAAACCATCCCTCGAAGGTGTGCCCGTTGGCGCACTGCAGATCGAATGCAATCATGGCGTCTCCGTTCCAGGTGCCCTGGGCCCATTTACCGCGGGCAAACGTCTGCGCTTTTCTGTCAAAACCGGTCCTTGCCTGTCTGTAATCATTATCAAAATTAACACATCCGGGCTGATTTTCAACCTGTTTTTCAAAGAAATCATTGACAGATCCCGGCCTTTGACCACACAATACCGCCGTTGCGCCATCCCGATTACCTGAAAAAATCAAAACCGATTGCACTCAATGAAAGAGGAACATCCATGAAACGCTTTGCTCTGGCGGCTCTTCTCATTCTGTTGTTGCCTGTTTCCGGCACGGCCGGCGAAACCCGTTACATTTCAGATCTGATGGAGATCACCCTGCGGACCGGTCCGGGAACGGGCCGTAAAATCATCGCCATGCTGCCCTCCAACCTCAAGGTGGAGGTGCTCACCGAGAATGGGCAATGGACCAAGGTGCGCACCCCCGAGGGCAAGGAGGGCTGGGTGGTGAGCCGTTTTCTGACCACCGAAATACCCAAAAGCATCAAACTGGAACGGCTGCAGAAAAAATATGATGAACTGAGTCAGCGGGCCGAGACGCTGAGCAGTGAAAACACCGAGCTAAAGACCAAAAACGAGGAACTCAGCGCCCAGCTGAGCGAGAAGACCAGGGCCTTCGAAGAACTCAACAGCGCCTACCAGACCCTCAAAACCGAATCGGCGGAATTCCTGGCCGTCAAGGAAAAATACCAGAAAACCGCCGCCCGCCTGGCGGAACAGACCACCAAGGCCGAAAAACTGGAATCCGAACTGTCGAAACTGGAATTTCACCAGAACATCCGCTGGTTCCTGAGCGGCGCCGGCGTGCTGCTGGTGGGATTCATCATCGGTTTCAGCGCCAAGCGCCAGCGGCGCCGGTCCTCCCTGCTGTAAAGGCTATCCCCGCAGTGCCTGGCCTGCTTTTTCATGGCAGGCCAGACGTCCACCGCCGGGGACATCGGCCACCCTTCCCCCCTTACGCCGGCTTTCCCGAGCCGTATTGACAAGCAGTCATCGTGCATTAGTTTTACTAATTAACCGATCTTATTTGCTCCCGCGAGCCGAAGTACATGCCGGCTGCACGTCAGCCTGTTACAAAAACAGGAAGTTAAATGGCCACCATCAAACGGGATTACTACGAAATTCTGGGAATCGGCAGGGACGCGACGGAACGGGAACTCAAGGCCGCCTACCGCAAACTGGCCCTGAAATACCATCCTGACAAAAACCCGGACAACCCCGAGGCCGAGGAAAAATTCAAAGAAGCAGCCGAAGCCTACGAGGTGTTGCGCGACCCCCACAAACGCCAGATTTACGACCAGTACGGCCACGAGGGTCTGGAGGGTACGGGTTTCTCGGGGTTCGGCGGATTCGACGACATCTTCTCCAGCTTCGGCGGAATCTTCGAAGACCTCTTCGGCTTCGGCTCTGGACGGCGCTCGCGCAGCAGGGCGCGCCGCGGGAACGATCTGCGCTACGACCTGACGCTGACCTTCATGGAAGCCGCCTTCGGCAAGGAAACCCACATCGACATCGAAAAAATGATCACCTGCCCCGGCTGCAACGGTGACGGCTGTGAACCGGGCACCCAGCCGCAGACCTGTTCCCGCTGCAACGGTAGCGGGCAGGTGACCCAGACCCAGGGGTTCTTCACGCTGAGAACCACCTGCCATGCCTGCGGCGGTGCCGGGCGCATCATCACGGATCCCTGCAGCCAGTGCCGAGGGGCCGGCCAGGTGCGGGAACGGAAGAAAGTGGCGGTGAAGATTCCCGCCGGTGTGGACAACGGTTCCCGGTTGCGCCTGGCCGGAGAGGGTGAGCCGGGCCTCCATGGTGGACCGCCCGGCGACCTGTATGTTTTCATTCACGTAAGACCCCACGACTTTTTTCAGCGCCGCAACAACGACATCTACTGCGAGGTGCCCATTTCCTTCATACAGGCCGCCCTGGGCGACGAAATCATGGTGCCCACCCTCAACGGCAGGAAAAAGCTGAAGATTCCCAGGGGAACCCAGCCGGGAGACCTTTTTCGCTTCCGCCACGAGGGAATCCCCTCCCTGCGCAACGGCTCCCGCGGGGACCAGATAATCCAAGTCAGCGTGCGCACCCCGACCCATCTGACCAAAAAGCAGGAAGCGCTGCTCAAGGAATTCAAGAAACTGGAAGCGACCAAACTCACCACCAGACTGAAAAACATCCTCAGAGGTTCCGCCGGGGTGGCCGAAACGGCCTGACCGGGAAACGGAGAGCCGACATGTACGAACTGAAGGTGCTGACCCATTTTGCCGCCGCCCACCAGTTGCAGGTGGCCCAGAAGTGCGAAAATCTCCACGGTCACAACTGGAAAGTGGAGGTGTGCGTAGAGGGCGACCACCTGGACGATGCCGGCGTGCTGATCGACTTCGGCGTCATCAAACGGCACGTGAGAGACATCATGAAGGAACTGGACCACAAGTTTCTGAATGAACTGGAGGCGTTCAAGGACAGCTACCCCCCCTCTTCCGAAAACATCGCCCGGTACGTGGCCGTCCGGCTCCAGCGGGCCATCAAAGACGCCGCCGTCAAGGTCTGCAGCGTGACCGCCTGGGAATCCGACGATGCCTGTGCCACCTACCGTCCCTGACCGTCAGCCGGTGTTGACATTCATATGCGACAGCAATTCCTGGCGGGTGATCAGCGCCGTCACATCGGCCACGTGCCGCCGGATGTTGTCCAGCCCGCCTTCCTGGCGGTCCACCAGGATCACCGCCCGCCGCACCGACAGGCCCTCTTCCCTGGCCCGCTCGATGGCCTTGATGGTGGAGCCCCCGGTGGTGGCCACGTCGTCGATCACGGCCACCGGCTCGCCAGGTGACAGGTCCCCCTCGATCCAGCGGATGATGCCGTGATCCTTGCGGGACTTGCGGATGGAAAAAGCCTTGATGGGGTGCCCGTTGATTTCAGAGGCGAAGGCGGTGGCCACCGCGAGGGGGTCGGCCCCGAAGGTCAGGCCGCCCACAGCGGTCACGTCGGTGTCTCGCAGGGCCTCGAAAATCAGATGCCCCGCCAGAAACATGCCCCGCGGGCTCAGGGTGGTGGGTTTGCAGTTGACGTAAAAGCGGCTCATACGCCCCGATACCAGCCTGAAGGCCGGTTCCCGGCTGTACTTCACCGACTTTTCGCACAAAATCCTGATCAGTTCATTTTTCATAAGCTACGCGCCCTGTTCAATCATTGCGATATTCTCAATAAGTTCCCACCTTCCGCGCCGGAACCATGTCGGTTTCGTTCCCGCGCCCATCCGTGAACTGTTCCCGTGGGCCAACGAGATGCAGAACGGACTCAAGGGAACACGCTACTTCATCACTTTGTGCCTTTTTCCCGGAAGCCCTCTTTATTATGGGTTGATTGTGATGCAGATTTCTTATAGAAAAACCTCCACCGAATGGAAGAAGCCTGGTTAATGGGATTCAGTGGAGGTTTCCGCAAGGAAAACTGGAGACAGCACTCCCTGCCGACAGGCACCATACCAGTTGACAGTCCCCGGGTCAATGCCGTGGGTGGACCAGACCCGCGACCGCCCGGGGAGGGTGTATGCGATGAACACGGCCGTGGCCGACAACCCCATCATTCGCCTGTTTCACGTTCACAAGCACTACGGGTCCAAGAGCGCCCTGGCGGAC